>JADMIH010000417.1 GCA_015478675.1 Chloroflexota bacterium
AAGACAAGCGAGAGAGAGTACGAGGTGGATGCCCAGGCGCTGAAGGCCGATGAAGGACGCGGAGACCGGCGAAACGTTCAGGGGGAGCTGCATGCGAGCGATGAGCCCTGAGATTCCGAATGGGGCAACCCCACCAGAGTCATGTCTGGTGACCCGGCGGTGAATGCATAGCCACCGTGGAGGGCAGCGGGCGAACTGAAACATCTCAGTAGCCCGACGAGAAGAAATCAACCGAGATTCCCGTAGTAGTGGCGAGCGAGGCGGGACGAGCCCAAACCTGGCGCTCTTCGCGAGAGGAACGCCAGGGGTTGTAGGGTCCGACACACACAGGCAGAGTCTGCCGACTTGAAGGCGTTGGAAAGCGCCACCACAGCGGGTGAGAGTCCCGTAGAGCAAGGCGGACAAGGTCTGGCCGGATACCTGAGTACCACGAACCCCGGTGAGTTTGTGGGAAGCGGGGGGGACCACCCTCCAAGGCTCAACACCTTCAGCGACCGATAGTGAACAAGTACCGTGAGGGAAAGGTGAAAAGCGCCCCGCCAGGGGGATGAAAGAGATCCTGAAACCACGTACTCACCAGCAGTCAGAGGCCACTCTTGCAGGAGCAAGCAAGGGCTGATGGCGTGCCTTTTGTAGAATGATCCGGCGAGTGCATCGTCGTCGCGCCACCCTTCTGCGTCAGTGGAAGGGAGAGGTTAACCGTCGCTAAAGACGGGGAGCCACAGGGAAACCGAGTCTGAACAGGGCGACAGTGGCGAGGATGCGACCCGAAACCACGTGAGCTATCCATGGGCAGAGTGAAGCGGCTGTGACAGGCCGTCGAGGCTCGCACTCACCAGTGTTGCAAAACTGGGGGATGACCTGTGGATAGGGGTGAAATGCCAACCGAACGTGGAGATAGCTGGTTCTCCCCGAAATGTATTGAGGTACAGCCACCGGCAGTGGCGACTTCTGGAGGTAGAGCACTGAGTGGGCTCGGGGCCAAACGCTGGTTACCACCCCCAACCAAACTGCGAATGCCAGAAGGCGAGCCGGTGAGTGAGACGGCGGGGGCTAAGCTTCGTCGTCGAAAGGGAAACAGCC
>JADMIH010000418.1 GCA_015478675.1 Chloroflexota bacterium
GGGCCAGTTGCTGAAAGCCGGTAGGGCAGTTATCTATATGGCAAACGACGCACCCCACGAGAATAGGGAGCTCCCGCTCCTGCCCCTCAAGAATGTAGTTGTATTTCCCAGGACAATAGTCAATCTGACAATCGGGCGCTCACGTTCCGTGCAGGCGCTCAACATGGCTACGGGAACCGACCGCCGCCTGGTTGTGGTTGCCCAGAAAAACGTTGATAGCGAAGACCCTTCACCTGAAGACCTCTATCCGCTAGGTACGCTGGTCGAAGTACGACAGGTGCGCCACCAGGCTGACGGCGCTTTGCAGGTTGAAATAGAAGCCCTCAGTCGTGTTCGCATAGAAAAAGTGGCCCAGGGGGCCGCTTGCCTCATGGCAGTGGTCGAGCAGTTGCAGGAGAAGACAGTCTCCGGGCGTGAGACAGAGGCGCTTATGCGCCAGCTAACCGGGCTTTTCGATCGGTACGCTGCTCTCAACAGCAAAGTACCCTCCGACGCAACTGACCATATCCGCGCAGCGCGCCATGCAGGTTACATGTCCGACCTGCTGGCTGCCCATCTACTCTCTGATGTCCACGAGCGCCAACAAGCGCTGGCGATGACCGACCAATCGGAGCGTTTGAGCCATATCTCCGCGGTGCTCACAAACGCTGTCGATATGCTCGAAACTGATCAGAGAGTTAGAGATAAAGTGCGCGCCTCTCTTGACAAGAATCAGCGCGAGTTCTACCTGCGCGAGCAGCTCAAAGCAATACACGATGAGCTTGCAGGCGAAGGCGGCAACGAGATTACCGAGTTGCGCGAGTCTCTTGAGAAAAAAGCTCTGCCTCAAGACACCCTCCAAAGGATGTCGAAAGAGCTGGCCCGCCTTGAGCGGACGCCGTCAATATCGCCCGAAGGCACCGTTTTGCGCAACTACCTCGATTGGGTGCTTGCCCTCCCCTGGAATGAGAGAAGCGTTGACCGGATAGACCTGCCCCTCGCCGAGCAGGTGCTTGAAGAGGACCATTATGGCCTGCCTACCGTCAAGGAGCGAATACTCGACTTCCTTGCCGTGCGGCAGCTGACCTCCAGGAAAA
>JADMIH010000419.1 GCA_015478675.1 Chloroflexota bacterium
CTACGCGCGCTCTCTGCTGATGACCTGGAGGAGATGACGCGCCTTTACCGCCTGGCAGCCTCCGACCTGGCTCGCGCTCGTCGTGATTTCTCCGGCGACCGTGTAGTGGCTTACCTCAACAGGCTTGTCTCCTCGGCCTACGCAACGGTCTACAGCGGTGGCGGCTTTAGCTGGAAAGCTGTTGCCCAATGGTATGTGGGGGGCTTCCCTCGGCTCTTCAGGTCTACGGCGGGTTATTACCTGATGTCGGCGCTACTCTTCTTCGGTACAGGCATCCTCTCTTTTGTCGCTGTCATGTCATATTATCCTGCGGCCCAGAGCCTCCTTCCCTCGAACCTCTACCAGTCTGTCTCATCTTACGCCGAGCAGGGCGAACTCTGGACAGAGATACCAGGCCAGGAGCGCTCTGCTGCTGCTGCTACCATTATGACCAACAATATACAGGTGGCAGTCGTCGCCTTTGCGGGTGGGATGACGCTCGGCCTTCTCACAGCCTGGGTGCTGGTGACAAATGGCGTGCAACTGGGTGCGGTCTTCGGTATCGTAACCCACTACGGCCTCGGCTTCCGCCTGCTGACCTTTGTCGTCGGTCACGGTGTGATCGAACTGAGCGTGATTTGCCTGGCAGGTGGCGCGGCATTGATGCTAGCCGACGCTATCTTGCGTCCCGGCATGCTCACTCGCGGCGAAGCCTTGCGCCTTGCCGCTCGGCGTGCCCTCCAACTTCTGCTGGGAGGCGCCTCCCTGCTGATCATAGCGGGCACGATAGAAGGCTTCATCTCTCCTTCGTCGCTTCCCGCCTGGGTGAAGTTCGCTGTCGGTATAACAACAGGAGTGCTGCTCTACGGCTACTGGCTGCTCGTTGGTCGCACTTCCAGGCAGAAAGAGGCACATAGCGCGGCTGCCTGATGATAGTACTCTCGAAGAGATGGAGATTGTGGAAGCGGCGGTGCAGAGCTAACCATTGGGGCGGCCAGCTACCAAAGTACCTTCCGCGAGGTGGTAGTAAACAAATAGTGGCGTGAACCGAGTGGTCGGATCAGCACAACAAGTGAAGCCCCGGAGGGGCGACA
>JADMIH010000235.1 GCA_015478675.1 Chloroflexota bacterium
AGCCGGGCGGCGGGGGCGTGAGTAGCGACTCGATCAGCCCTGTTCCGCGCTCGGAAAGGGCTACAGGCTCAACGCCGACGACGCGGAGATGGCTCGAAGGGGGGGCGGAGATAGAGGGTGGCGGGTTCTTGCGCAAGGTGGGATATATATCCTCGTCCTCAAGGAGCTCGCGCAAGCGGCCTGATTGCTGAGAGACAATGACTATGCGCGATCTGGCTTCGAGCATCTCCTGAATATCGACGATAGCGGCGGCGATATTGCCTGTGTAGAGGGGTGGCAGCGTGAAGCCAGGGGTTTCCAGAGCGCCCTCAGCGCCACCGCCTATGGTGAGTGTGGGCAAGCCGCGCCCATGCTCCGCGACGGCTTCCCAGGAGAGGTAGGGGCGGCGCATACCGGGGGGCAGCTCGCCATTGTCTTTGAAGCTGCTGTAAAGCTCTGCCGCCTGGCGCTCTACCTCCTGTGCTTCCAGGCGGATAAGCTCAACATCGTCGAGTACAAGGAGCGGCTGGTGATCAGGGGTTGGAGAGCGCATTTCTGCCAGGTAGTCGGCGAGGCTGGCCAGGGGTTCGGTGTAGTAGGGGGCGAAAAGCTCCATCCCCTCGAAGCTATCACCGGATTCGATTTTTTGGAGCTGGTCGTTCCACTCTTCAAGCACTTCTTCGCGGAGGTTGGAGGTATCTATTTGGCGGACGAGGGCGGCGGCCTGCTCTCGCTTCCACAGGGGCATCTCGCAGGCAGGGGTTACCAGTAGGGCATCTGCCTGGCCTTCAGAGCGTTGGGTGGGCGGGCTGAAAACCCTGAGCGAGTCGATCTCGTCTCCGAAGAACTCTATGCGTACGGGCAAGTTGGAGGTGGGTGGAAAGAGGTCTACTATGCCGCCGCGCCTGCTGAACTGCCCCGGTTCTTCCACGAGCGGAGCCGAGCTATATCCCAGGTCAACTAAATGGCCCAGCAACTCGCGTTGATTTATATGCTGGCCTTTGCGCAGCAGACGTATTGCGTGCGCCATATCGGTTGGCGCCATGCTAGGCTGCATCAAGGCCAGCACGGAGGAGACTATGATAGGGGGTTGTGGATTAGAGGCCGGGGGCCGGTTTGTTGAGGTCAAAGTAGCCAGCACGCGCAGCCGCTCGCCCACTATGGTGGGATCGGGGGCTATGCGCTCAAAGGGGAGGAGGTCGGGGGCGGGAAAGAGGAGGACGGGCGTGCCGGGTGGCGAGTAAGCAAGGAGGCCTTCGTATAGTTGGCGGGCGCGGTCGGAACGAGGGGTGACTATGATCATGGGGCGGCTCTGGGCGCTTGTCACGTCGGCGTGGAGGGCAGAGAGGAAATAGGGACGCGCAGGGTCGAGCGTTGCCTCGGCGGAGACGTTTTTGCCTGAGGCTACCCCTTTTGCGAGCGCACCGTAACCGCGCTGGTCGTACAATAATGGTAGCAGACCCGATAAACTCATTGTTTTGCCTGATCTCTCTCTATTATGCGGCGCAGTCTTACCTTCCAGTCGTCGTGCGGTGCAGGCGCGGGATCAACGGGGAGAGCGGGCAGCAGTGTCTTCTCGGCGGCCTCTCTCTGCTCAGTGCTACTGCTATCGTTGTCTTTTGTAGGGCGTTGCGTAGAAAGAACCTCTTTGGGTGCATTCCCAGCCCCGGCTTTATCGCTGTCAGGGCGGAGGTTATAGCTGTTCATGGCGCGCTCCAGGCCATCACGCAGTATAGTCTCTATTGCTTCGGCGGTGCGAGGGAGGACGTCGGAGATTACCTTCTGCTCATCCTTCGTGAAGCGGCCCAGCACCCAGTCTATCTGGCTGTGATGGGCGGCTACAGGGCGGTCAACGCCAATTCGCAAGCGCGGGAAGGTCTGTGTGCCAAGGTGCCGGCTGATGTCGGTGAGGCCGTTGTGCCCGCCCGCCGAGCCTTTCTCGCGTATGCGTATCGTGCCGAGAGGGAGGGCTATATCGTCGTAGACCACAAGCAAGCGGTCGAGGGGTATTTTGTAGTATCTGAGGAGTGCGCCAACGGCGTTGCCGCTGAGGTTCATGTATGTGAGTGGCTTTGCGACTATGGCTGTAGTGCCGTTTATGTTGCCGCGCGCTATTTCGGCGTTGGCCTGCTTCTGGGAGAAGTGGAGGTTATGACGCCGCGCCAGCTCGTCAACTGCCATGAAGCCGGCGTTATGGCGGGTTCCGGCGTATTTGGGGCCGGGGTTGCCCAGACCTATTATGAGGTAAGGGGCGTTAGAGAGAGGGTTTTGTGACATAGCTCTCCATTATACAAATCGCCGGCGGGTGGTGTCTAACTTTTGGGTGGGAGGATAAGTGTGTACCCTCAACCGCCCTCACCCCCAAACCCCCTCTCCCATGAGGGGAGAGGGGGCCAGGCTAGCTCCTCCACCCCTATCCCTCTCCCACAAGGGGAGAGGGGGCTTTACTCCTGGGGAGTATAGGGGAGACCCGGGCACCCTGTTCTGAACTCCTGGGAGCGATTGTTACTTACCCATTTTATCAGGTAGAATAACCTGTCTGGGAGCATGTTTGTTGTGGATCGTTGGGACCTGGAGGTATTTTGGGATGCCCGTGATACTGGTTGCTACTACTAACCCCGGCAAGTTGCGCGAGTATGAGCATCTTTTTGGGATCGTGCCGGGGGCGCGTGTGGTGTCTCCGAATGATATGGAGATGTGGCAGGAGGTGGCCGAGACGGGGGAGACGTTGGCTGAGAACGCGCTTCTCAAGGCGCGTGCCTTTCGTAAGGTGTTACCGCAGGAGGGGTTAGAGCAGGAGTGGTGGGTGCTGGGTGATGATAGTGGGCTGGAGGTAGATGCGCTTGGAGGGGAGCCGGGCGTTCAGAGCAACAGGTGGGCAGGCCCGAACACCACAGCTGAAGAGCGCAATCGTTTGTTGCTGGAACGGTTAGCAGAGGTGCCGGATAGTGAGAGGAGCGCCCGGTTCCGCTGTGTAATAGCGCTGGTGGACCCAAGTGGGGTAGAGCATCTGGTAGATGGGGCGGTGGAGGGAGCTATCGCGCGCGACGTTCGGGGGTCGGGCGGGTTCGGATACGACCCGATCTTTGAATTGCCGGGTGGCAAGCGCATGTCGGAGTTGTCGCCTGATGAGAAGAACAGGATCAGCCACAGAGGTGTGGCGGGGGCCAAGGCCGCGTCTCTGGTGGCGGCGGAGGGACGGGGGGAGTGATCAGCGGCCGGTGACCTTTAATCTTTCAGTGTTCGCTGCTCGAATCTCTCCATTTTGGCTATTGTTTCGGTTGGAATGGGCCGGCTTTGGCCGCTCTTGTAGTCGTAGAAGACATTCACTGTAGAGCCACTGCATAGCAGATCCTCTGTGGCGGCGTCGCGGATCTCGTGCTCAAGGGACCAGCTTTTATTGCCGATGCGGGCTATGCGGGTGTAGACTTTCAGTGATTGGCCGTAGAAGGCGGGCTTGTGGAAGTCGAGCCTGGCGCTTGCCACAGTCATGCTGAAGTCGCGCGGCTCGGTCAATCCGGTGACTGCCGTATAGTAGGCAACGCGGGCCGATTCCATGTAGGTCAGGTATTTGGCATTATTGACATGACCGAACATGTCTATGTCGGCGAAGCGCACATCTACTGTATGGTAGAAGCGCCAGAGATGGCTGTCGTTACTTTGGTTCATCTGAGGGAATATACGCGGGTTAAGAATTGCTTGTCAAGGCTGATAATGATGTAGAGGGCGGGTGCGAGGAGCGTCTGGCGGGGATGGTGGGGCGGAAGGCTGCGATGCTGGCTCCCAGGGCTACTATTGCGTTGGTCGCGCTGCTGCGTGCGCTTCGCCTACCTGTGGGAAGCGAAGTGTTGATGCCCGCGATGCTCTGCGCGAATCCGGCTTATGCGGTGCGATGGGCCGGACTGCGCCCGGTCTTCGGTGATGTGCTGCCGGGCGATTTCAACCTCGACCTCGATGCTGCGGAGCGGGTGGTGGGGTCACAAACGCGCGTGCTGCTCGCTGTGCCGCTTTTCGGGCACCCTTTTGATTTACCTGCATTGCTTGATTTCGCCGAACGGCATAAGCTGCTGATAGTTGAGGATGCAGCTCACGCTGTGGGGTTGCGCTATGGCGATGTACCGGCGGGCTCGGTGGGCGTCTGCTCGATTTTTAGCTTTGGGGTGGGCAAGATAGCTGATGCGGGAGGGGGTGCGGCTATCCTCAGCGATGACGGCGATTTGCTCAGGCGTGCTCAGTTGATATTGCGAGAAATGCCATCGGGCAAGGTTCCTATGGCGGGCCGGGCTGCGGCTATCATGCAGGCACTTGATCTTCTGCCCCGGGAGTTAGCCGAGCGTTGCGCTGCTGCGGGCGAGTGGCGGCGAGAGGTTGCTATGCCCGGTGTGGAGCCTCCGCGTATAGCAATGGGCTTACCGCTCTGGAAGTACAGTGTGCTTTTGCCTGGCAGGAGGGAGCGTGATGCGCTAACTCGCGGCTTGTTGGCGCGTGGGGTGCGCGCGACCAACTTGTACCCACCGCTCCCGCACTTTTTCAAGGAAGCGAGGCGCTCGGAAGCCTGCAATTATCCTGTCGCCTGGGAGCTTTTTGGCCGGATAGTCAATTTGCCCCTGACTAGCGTGGGGCAGTTTAGCAATAAATGTTCGGAGTTGGGGTAGAGCAATCTATCTTGGGGTATATGCGCGGGTGCACCGCCCTCACCCGCCCTCACCCCAAGCCCCCTCTCCCCTTGTGGGAGAGGGGGCTTTATTGCTGGGGAGTATATCTCCCATGAAGGGAGAGGGGGCTTTACTCCTGTCCTGGTGGGGGCACAAGGGATACAGTTGTGCCCCCGTCAGGGGCTTGGCCCTTATACCCTAATTCTGAACAGTTGCGTTTGGCGGTCAGGCTTTTGGATTGTGTTAGGGTTGACCGCAGTTGACCGTCGTAGCGGCAGAGAGTAAAATAAGGACCGATGAGGGGAGAGGAATCGCGTCTATGAAGGTTATCGTGCAGATTCCGTGCTATAACGAAGAGCAGACGCTGCCCCTTGTCATGCAGGATA
>JADMIH010000420.1 GCA_015478675.1 Chloroflexota bacterium
CCCTCTCCCATGAAGGGAGAGGGCATGGGTGAGGGTGCGTAAGGATAGGTGAGGGTGGGTGGCGGTGCACCCGCACAGATACCCTAAGAAGATTGCTCCACCCCAACCCTGAACAGTTCGCGCCTGCTATGCGTTGTCAACGGAGTGATACCTCTGGTATAATTCTCACTACTCACACTGTATAAGAGCTAATTACGATGAGGTGACGAGATGTCAGGACACAGTAAATGGGCCACAATTAAGCGGAAAAAGGGCGCTACTGACGCGAAGCGCGGCCAGTTGTTCACCAAGCTTACGCGTGAAATAACGGTAGCTGCTCGCGAAGGCGGTGGAGATGCCGAAACTAACTTCCGGCTCCGGCTGGCTGTGCAAAAGGCGCGCTCTGAGAATATGCCCGCCGATAACATTCAGCGCGCTATCCAGAGAGGTGCAGGGAGCGGTGAAGGCACCACCAACTACGAAGAGATCACCTACGAAGGCTATGGCCCCAACGGCGTGGCGCTACTGGTGCAAACCCTTACCGACAACCGCAACCGTACAGTGGCCGAAGTGCGCTCTATCTTCTCCAAAGCGGGCGGGTCGCTCGGTGAGAACGGCTCAGTGGCCTGGATGTTCGACCCCAAGGGACTCATCGTAGTAGAGCCGCGAGCAGAGGATGATCCTGATGAGGTTTCCCTTGTAGCTATAGACGCCGGCGCTGATGATGTGTCGGTTGATGATGACGGCCAGATTGAGGTTACGACCAATTTCTCCGACCTCAAGCAGATACAAGATGCCCTCACCGCACAAGGTTTACAGGTGGTGAGCGCCGAGCTTACCATGATACCCAAGACCACTATGGCCCTCGATGAGAAGGGTATGGAGCAGACCTTACGCCTGATTGAGCGTCTTGAAGAGCAAGACGACGTGCAAACCGTATACACAAACCTCGATCTTACGGGGGCCGAAGAGCTTATGGCAACTATGAGCTAACAGGAGAGTTTCCAACCTCTCTGTGGCTTCTGAAGCCGGAGCAAGACGCGGGGCGTAACAGTTTTTAATGCCTTTTCTAACACTGGGAATAGATCCAGG
>JADMIH010000421.1 GCA_015478675.1 Chloroflexota bacterium
GAGTTCCCCCTCCCACGTGTGGGAGGGGGTTAGGGGGTGGGCCTTGCCCTTGTACGATGCTAGTGCCCTGCTTTGCTCAACCCCTACTCTGAACACTTACCGTGAATGCGGGTATTGAAATCGGATTTTGCGTGTGCTATACTATGCGCTGTGCGCTGCTTAGATGAAGTTCCCTGAACTTCTATCAGAGGTGGAGTACTTGCATTGTCGGCTGCCATCGGACATTCTTACGCCACGACCCATGCGCCCAAGAATGGGTAAGGAGGTTCTCATGTAGGTGCTCGCGCTCCTGGATTTAGCGGCTTCCGAAGCGCTGCCAATGTACAAAAGCTCGCCGCTCCTTTGCATTTTCGAGTAAGGAGGGAATAAGGATGATAACTAAGAAAGCTGATTCCAAGCTGCGCTGGCTCTCCATCTCAGCACTCGTTGTGCTTGCGCTGCCAGCATTCGCTCCCAATCATGCTTATGCTCAGGGAAGCAGTCGTACCTTCCCGGAGACGGGCAAAACTGTGACGGGGCGATTTCTCGACTACTGGAACACCCACGGTGGACTGGCACAACAGGGCTATCCGATCTCTGAGTCGATGCAGGAGACTTCGGACACCGACGGCAAGTCTTACACCGTACAATATTTTGAGCGTGCAGAGTTTGAGGCGCACCCTGAGAACCCTGCCCCTTACGATGTGCTTCTCTCGCTTCTCGGTAATTTCCTCTACAAGCAGAAGTATCCGAATGGCGCTCCCGGCCAGGTAGCTAACACATCAGCAAACTCGCGCCTCTTTCCTGAAACACAGCACCGCGTAGGCGGCATCTTCCTCGACTACTGGAACACCCACGGTGGACTGGCACAACAGGGCCTGCCTCTCTCTGATGAGTTTCAGGAAGTTTCCGACCTCAATGGCCAGACGTACAAAGTACAGTACTTCGAGCGTGCAGTCTTCGAGTACCACCCTGAGAACCAGGCTCCGTATGACGTGCTGCTCTCGCAGTTGGGCAAGTTCCGCTATTCGGCCAAGTATGTGGGCGGTCCCAATCCTAACCCGCCGCCTAATCCTAACCCGCCGCC
>JADMIH010000236.1 GCA_015478675.1 Chloroflexota bacterium
TCGAAGCAACAGGAACCCAGACGGTCCTCACGGATTGTTTGGGTTTTCTGTTTGTGTGGGCTTGCCTGCGAATCCAGCCGTTAGTTTACAGGTCGGTACTATGGCAAACGAGATTGTAGCCACACCTGTATTGGTCCTCACCGGCCCTGTCGGAGTGGGCAAAAGTGCTGTTGCCTGCGAGCTATCTAACCTCCTCATCGAGATGCGGGTTGCTCACGCAGTTGTTGATATGGATTGGCTCCGCTCGTCTTACCCCAGACCTGAGGATGATCCTTTTCATACCGCCCTGGGGCTTCGGAACCTGGCAGCGACCTGGGCTAACTATAGCTCGGCGGGGGCTGAGAGGCTCGTGGTCGTTGATGTTGTTGAGACCAGGGCCGCACGCGCTATGTATGAGGCGCCGATTCCTCATGCTGATGTAATGGTGGTGAGGCTTAATGCCACACTACCGACGATCCTTAGCCGGTTGGAAGGGCGCGAAACCGGAGCAAGCCTGGCATGGCATCAGCACCGGGCAGCCGAGCTAGCCCGGCAGATGGAAGCGGAGTCAGTGGAAGACTTACTTGTAGAAACCGAAGGAAGAACGATTGTGAATGTTGCGCGGGAAGTGTTGGCGCTGGTGGGGTGGGCGCACAATTCGTAACTAACCTGAAAATAGCGGGTGCAAGGGCATAGCCCCTGTGAGGGTCACAGCTCTATCCCATGGCACTCAGCAGGAGTAAAGCCCCTGCTCCCTTCATGGGAGAGGGGCATGGGGCGAGGGAGATACCCCAAGAAGATTGCTCCACCCCTACTCTGCACAGAGCTACGATTGTGCTAATCCTGGACAGCAGGCTGGCATCATGCTAAGATGGGGCGTGGACAGACGTTGAGCAACGCTGTCTTGGAGGGTAAGCAATGGAGCTGGAGGGCAAAGTGGCCCTGGTGACCGGCGGCGGACGCGGGCTTGGACGGGCTACCGCGTTAGCGTTGGCTGAGCAAGGCGCGAAGGTGGTGGTGCTTGCGCGCTCTCTGCCTGAGGTTGAAGAGACAGTACATCTAATACGCCAGCAATATGGCGTGGGGCGGGCGATAGCGGTGCGTGCTGACGTTACACAGAAGCAGGACGTCACAAACGCCTTTGAGACTGCGCGTAAGCGTTGGGGCGGTATTGACATACTTGTGAACAACGCAGGAGATCCGGGCGCTACCAAGCCGGTGGTTTCTATGACGCTGGTTGAATGGCAACGCACAATGGATGTAAACCTGACAGGTGTCTTCCTCTGTTCTCGTGAAGCAATGCGCGACATGTCGCGGCGGCGCTGGGGAAGGATCATCAACATATCTTCCGGTTCGGCTGCCGCTGCTGTGCCCGGCATGTCGGCCTACAGCGTAGCCAAGGCGGCGGTAGAGCATTTCACTCGCATACTTGCTGCTGAAGGCGCTCCTCTCGGAGTGATGGTTGTGGCGCTACGTCCGGGCGTTGTGGATACTCGCATGCAGGAAGATATACGCAGCCGCTCAAATGAGGAGATACCGGGTGATCTGCGTGCTCTTTTTACCTCGTACAAAGAGCGCGGCATGCTCGTGCCGCCCGAACGCCCGGCCCGGTTGATAGCATTCCTTGCGGGCGACCGCCCAGGTGATGTCAGTGGGCGGGTGTTAGATGCGCAGGAGGTTGAGGCGCTGCTGGCCCGCTGATGGGGTCAGCAGCGGCTTTTAGGGTAGGCTCGCGCAATGGTTTGATCCCCCTTCACATTCGGCTAAATGAGCGCCGCTCCCCGTACGTGGGATGAGGTCAGGTTTATCAGGCTGGAGCGGCGCTTTTGATGAAGTGGGTTGAGCGTAGCTCGCGCTCAAGCAGGTAGGAGATATAGCTTTGCATGACGCTTAGCAGCTCGTCGTGCAGCTCTTCGTCTATGCGTAATCGGCTTATCGAGCTGTAGGGGCTGCGCTGTAGCAGACGCAGCACTTTGAGGGCGTTCACCGAGAGGTCTTTACCAACTCCTGGCCGCCTGCATGCGGCGCAGACAACACCACCGGCGGCTGCGCTAAAGGCGTTGACAGCAGGGGCTAATTCGGCGCGGCATTCTATGCAATTTGTTAGCTCAGGGGCATAGCCCATGTAGCCGAGGATTTGCATCTCGAACCAGCGAAGCACGCGGTCAGGCGCGGGGTCATCAGACACCAGCGCGAGAGTCTCCACAAAGAGCTTGTAAACAGGGTAGTGCTCCAGCGCGTCAGGAGTGAGGGCATCGAGCATCTCGGCGGCGTAAGAGGCGTGAGCTATGCGTGAGAGGTCGTCATGCAGAGGGCGATAGGCGTCTACAGTCTCGCTCTGCGTCACTATGTCGAGGTTGCGGGCTTTGGCCAGCAGCATCTGACTGCGGGTGAAAAGCTCAACATGCCCCGCCAACCTGCTGGTAACTTTGCGTACTCCCTTGGCCACAACCCGCAGCTTGCCGAAGTTGGGGGTGAATATCGTCAGGATTTTGTCGGCCTCCCCCAGGTCAGACCGCCTGATGATCACAGCCTCAGATTTATAAAGATGCTCTCTCGCGCTCATGTAATTTAGCTCTCAATTCTCTATCTCACTACTCGCATCTGCACTCTGCGCGATATGTGGTGAAGCTGCCTCGCATCTGCAGAGCACACCTAATTATACCTGATTTGGACATCTTTCTGCTCACCTGCTGCAACTGACTGAGCACTGCCTGCTCTACCATGCTCAGGCTCTCTGGCTCTCTCATCAGAAAGTAGCTGAACTGTACTGATGACGGCGTCCGTTCCCCTTTCCCCTTATGCTTTCCTCCTCCTCCTCCTCCTCCTCCCTGCTCCCGCTTCGCACCCTTACCCTCAGTACTTGCACTTGCCTCAGGCTCTTGATTGTGATTGGAGTGCTCGCGGTACTTGCGTGGTCCGGTCTTCGCCGGTATCCGACGTCGCTGTGCTACCCACACAGCCACCATCTTGCGCGAGCCTGTATAGCCGTGCTCTCGCAGTTCGCGCACAAACTGGGCTGCGTTTTCGCACCCGTCCTGCCAGCGTCTGTGCAGGTAAGATATGTACGGGTCCAGCATGCTCGGCTTGACAGGCCATTGACTCTCGGTTGGGTTCCCATCGATACGCAAGTAGTGGTATACGGTGCCCCGGCTCATTCCTAGCTGCCTGGCGATGCTGCGAATACTCTCCCCACCCTCATGCATGACCTTCACCTTTGCATAACGCTCTTGTCGCTCAACCCTGCGCAACTGCCGCCCGAGTGTTTCAGCATGGGAGGGTCGTGCTGGCCGTCGCAGTGCTTCTGCAGGTATCATCGGCTCACCGTTCTTGTCGATGTGTGAGAGCATACCTGCACGAGGCAGTTGAACACCCGCCAACTTGGAGCGATTGAGATCCACCATTCGTTCGACAGCTTCGCGCAGATTCTTGACGATATGAAAGGGCGACTATAACAGCGCCTGCCCTGCCTTTCACCCCTAGCTTAGGGTAGATATGGTGCAGTTGGTTACTGACGGTCCGTGTGCTGAGATGTAGGTGGTCCGCGATTTCCTGGTCAGTGAGGTCGTCCGCCACCAGTTGCAGAATCGCCCTCCCTCTTTCGCCCATAACGTCTCGGATTAGGGACTTGTGCGTGAGGTCGGATAGCACGCACGTAGTTGGCTATGCCTGTGAATAGATAACGCAGAGCCAATTATGCTTGTTGGAGCCTTGTCAGCCCCCAATCTTGCTGCAATCTCTACTTGTAAGTTAGCTTAGTGACCTTTACGCTGGACGTAACCTTGCCCCCAGCCTTCTCAGTGATTTCCAGGGGTATCCCCTGCTCAGGGTCCATTAGCTTCTCGGTGCGCTGTGTGTATGACTGCTTGCCATCCGCGCACAACCGCACTTGCCAGATACCAGTCAGTGAGTTGCACGGCAGCATCTCCTCTTTATAGAGTTCCACTCTGCCATCGGGCCTGTCTGCTGCTCGCTGATAGCCACCATTCTTACTTAGGCGGTCAATGCTCACTGGCACCAACCACGAAGTAGCCATATATGGCTTATCTGCTTTCGTGACTTGTACCGACAAGGGATGTCCGTCTATCACACCTGCCTGCGTGAAGGTGGAGTTGTTGTATTCAGTCTTAGAACCAACCGCACGCGGATCTTTGCTGCTTTCAAGAAGTTCCAACTGCCAACTCTCACGATTGGTATATGCGTACTGATAGACCTCGGAGCTGATAACATTGCCAGTTTCCCAGTCGTAAGCTTCTTCACGGAAGACCATTGTAAATGAAGGCCATGGATCAGCCGTTTGAGGCTGTACGTTGCTGTTTCCTGGCTGTACACTAGGCTGCTCTACCGGATTGTTGCTCCTAATAGCACCCGCCGTCATGACGACAACGCCGAGCAAGACAGCGGTTAGCAGTGGCATAGCGATCTGTAATTGGTTTCTTCTAGGCTTCAATATAGCCTGCATGTGGTTACTCCTCTCTTTGCGCTCTCCCATGCCCGCAAGTCACAGCTGCCATCGCTGATGATACTGCCACCGCTTGATACCGAGGTCCAAACGAGTGTGGTCGATAGGGACATGAAGTTCAGTTTATTGCGTCAAGCAGCCGCTTGTGTGTTCAGATGAGTGGTGGCCTAAGCATCATGTAACGTAGAAGTTGAAGGGTCCCCATGTCCAATAGTACCCATTTGGATAATCTGGAGTTACTTCAAAGTACCTAAAGTTCACTTGGGACATCGCTCCTACCGTTTGTGCGTTGGGTGGGCCAACAGAGGAATAGCTGCCCGGCATATAGCTGTTAGTCCACCACCCGGTAGAACCGCTTCCATATGAAAGTACCCAAGCACTCCCATTCCACCTATAGTCATTGTAGTATTGTATCTGCCATTGCTGCGCCCCACCGTCAGTTGCGCCTTTGAAGTAGCGCACATCTACCCGGTAATAGTTTTGACCACTCGACGAGTAGATTGTGTATGTTATATAGGCGCAGGCGTACTTA
>JADMIH010000007.1 GCA_015478675.1 Chloroflexota bacterium
CCTGCGGAGGCAGCAGCTGCCATCTGAGTTCCAACTACGTCCATAGTCGCTGTTGATAAAGGCTCTGACGTTGCTGTTGCAAGAGGCTCCGATGTAGCTGTTGATAAAGACTCCGATGGAGTCGGTTTGCCGCGTCTTGTGCAACCGCCGGTACAACATTCGTTGCTGCCGTACGCGACTGCGAACTGTGCTTCGTTATAAACACCCCGATGCTGGCAACAAGCAGTACAGCCGCTATTGTGGCTATTAGTTGTGGAATATAAAAACCAAGTACCCTGATGGGGGCTCGTCCTGCTGATGATCTACCTATCCTGGCATGTGGGTTGGCATCGTTCTCTCTAGTGGGCTGGATAGGTGGCGTGCTACTCTGGCTCGCTGGGCTTTTGACGATTGGTGCTGCCTCCGTGCGGGCAGGTACCGTTGGTGTCGAGTTCGGTTGAGGAAGTGACGTACCGCACCACATGCAGTTTCTGGCAACCACAGGGTTGCCGCCTTTGCACTGTGGGCAAATCACCTCTGCTGTTCGCATAGTAAGGCTCCTTCTTTACCTTCTTTAGAAAATCGAAAATACGCAACCCTCTAAGGCTTGCAACACTCCTTCAGTATATCATAGGCACTATGAAATGCAATACTGCACGAAATCTTTGCATCTTGGCGGTTCAATCGTTCCGTCTCCCGTCGCCAGCCGTCTATCCCCCTACTTTCCGCGCCGCCTTGCCTCCTCATCTACCAGTTGCCTCCTCAAATACTTGCCAATTCCTGTCTTGGGCAAGCTCTCGCGGAACTCTATATGCGAGGGGACTTTATAGGGGGCCAGCCGCTCGACACAAAAGCTGCGAAGCTCACGCTCGCTGATCTCTGCGTCGCGCCTTAGCACCACGTAAGCCTTCACGATCTCACCCTTACGGCGGTCAGGCACCCCTGCAACCACAGCTTCCTGCACACTGTCATTCTCATATAACACTTCCTCAACCTCTCGCGGGTAGACGTTCAGCCCATTCACCAGTATCAGGTCCTTCTTGCGATCCACGACATAAAAGTACCCATCTTCGTCCATGCGCGCCATATCTCCGGTGAGGAGCCAACCCTCCTTTATCACACTCTCTGTTTCTTCCGGCTGTGCCCAGTAGCCCTGCATCACCTGTGGGCCGCGCACGGCAAGCTCCCCCACCTCCCCCGCAGGTAGAGGCTCTAGGCTCTCTGATTTCACTATCCGCGCATCGGTGAGAGGTATGGGCAGGCCAATGCTCCCCACACGACGCTCGCCGTAAACAGGATTGCAATGCGTAACGGGCGAGCTCTCGGTAAGCCCATATCCCTCCACCAGCCGCGCACCCGTAACACTCTCAAAGGCCTGCGCCACCTCCACAGGCAGCGGGGCCGCTCCCGATATGCAAACCCGAATCGAGCGCAGGTCGTAGCGCGACGAAAGGGGGTGGTGAGCGATAGCGTTGTATATAGTAGGCACAGCAGGAAAGACCGTGGGGCGAAAGCGCGCAATTGCCCGGAGGGTATCTTTCATGTTGAAGCGCGGCAGCAGCAGCATCGCGCCCGCTACCGAGATAGCCAGGTTCATCACCACAGTCAGCCCATAACTGTGGAAAAACGGGATCACGCTGAGAAAGACCTCGTGCTTCTCAGGGCGCAGGTCCCATACCCAGCTTCGCATCTGTAAGGCGTCGGATACAAGGTTGCGGTGGCTCAACATCGCGCCTTTGGGCGTGCCTGTGGTTCCCCCTGTGTAAAGCAAAACAGCCGTATCTTCGGGCGATGCGCCAGCAGGCTTATACTCAGCCTGATCGTTTTTAAGCAGATCACTGTAGAGGTAAACGCCTTCACCCTGGACGTTCACTGTTGTGCCGTCTCGCCGCTCCTGCACTGTGAGCATCAGGCTCATCAGTGTTGATAAGCTATCCTGCATCGAAGTGGCAATCAGCCGCTTCACCCCTGTATCAGCCATGATCTCCTGCACGCGAGGCGCGATTGTGTTGAGCGTTACCACCGTCTCTACCCCCGAATTGTTGAAGGCATTCTTAAGCTCGCGCCCAACATAAGCCGGGTTCAGAGGCACCATCAAAGCGCCCGCTTTCAGCCCTCCGTACAGCCCCACCAGAAATTGCGGGCAATTGGGCAACACCAACGCCAACCGGCCGCCAGGCTGTACACCCAACGCCTGCAACCCCGCAGCGAATGAGCTGGCCTGGGTGTCTAATTGAGCATAGGTGAGCCGTTTGCCAAAGAAGATGGTAGCTACTGCCCCCGGGTGGTCTCGCACAGTCTTCTCAAAGAAGTGGGGCAAGGTAATATGCGGCACCTCTATAGTAGTAGGCACTTCCGGCTCATAATGAGCAAACCAGGGTTGGCCGCCCTTCGTATTACTTATTGTTGCCTCCGGCATATAACTATTGGTCTCAGAGGCAGCATGTTGAGGTTCTTCTAATTGTGAGTGCATCTTGTCAAGCTCCTAACCCCGATTGTATGCACCCCGCGAACGGTTGTCAAGCGTGAAGGCGTATGCTATAGTCGCACCGTATGCCCGATCTTTCTATAGTAATCCTCAACTGGAACGTCCCCGGTCTTCTTGTCGAGTGCCTCCGCTCGCTGCCCAACGCACTCGGCGCATGGCAGGGCCGCAGCGAAACGCTGGTGGTAGATAACGCTTCCACCGACGACAGCGTTGGCCGCGTGCGCGCAGGCTTTCCAGGCGTTCGCCTCATCCCTCTACCTGCTAATCGCGGCTTTGCGGGTGGCAACAATGTTGGCATACTAGCCTCGCAAGGCAAATATATACTCCTTCTCAACCCTGACACAGTGGCCCGCCCAGGCTCGGTGGCTGCTCTTGCCGACTACATGGAAGCCCATGCGGAAGTTGGCATCGCTGGCCCACGCCTGTTGAACTCGGACGGCACATTGCAATCATCGAGAAGGCGTTTCCCGACGCTCGCAACCGCACTCGTAGAGTCCACCCCGCTGCAAAGATGGTTCTCCCACTCTAATGTCTTGAGAAGCTTCTACATGCAAGAGATGAGCGACGAGCAAACGCAGAGTGTAGATTGGCTCAGTGGCGCGGCTCTTCTCTGTCGTCGAGAGGCACTCTATCAGGCGGGCCTCCTCGACCCGGGCTACTTCATCTTCAGCGAGGAGGTAGACCTCTGCCGGAGGGTGCGCAATGCGGGCTGGGCTATCAGCTACGTGCCGCAGGCCGAGATAAGCCACTACGGTGGGCAGAGCACCACACAGGCTGTGTCGCGACGCCATATAAACTTCAATACAAGCAAAGTGCGCTACTTCCGCCTGCACGAAGGCCGCGTCGCGGGCAAGGTTGTGCGCTCCTATCTGCTTGGTATTTACGCCGCCCAGATGGTCTCTGAGGCGGCCAAATGGCTGATGGGGCACAAGCGCCCATTGCGAGCAACACGCCTCAAAATGTACAGAGAAGTGCTTAGGAGCGGCCTGCGCGAGCGCAAAAGGCAGGCCCCGGGAGTACGTACCCTGCTGATTACCGGCGAATACCCACCGGCAAGAGGCGGCGTCGGAGACTATACCTGCCAGCTTGGCCGCGCCCTACAGCAAGAAGGCGCACACGTCAAAGTGCTCACCAGGGGGCAGTTGCGCCAGCATTCCGCCAACCATCAGCATCAAGCGCAGGCAAGGGTAGAGGAGCAGATCATCACGCATGATGCCCTTCTCCACACGACGCCGCTAACCAGGGGTAATATCCCACTTATAACCACCCGCATCACTCTCGCAGCTACCCTGAACGCCCTGCGTGGCACGCGCAGCAAGATCGCGCACATACAATACCAGACAGCAGCCTATGACATGCGCCCTACGATTAATCTGCTGCCATTGCTCCTCAGCATGAGATGGCGCGGCACGACTATAGCGACCTTCCACGACTTGCGCACGCCATATCTCTTCCCCAAAGCAGGGGTCATCCGCCAGTGGGCCAACCGCCTCCTTGCCCGAAGCGCAACAGCCGTGATCGCCACCAACCCTGACGATGCCGCCGAACTGCGAGCCTGGGGCGCTCAGCGCATCAGCCTGATACCCATCGGCTCCAATGTTCCGAACAACCCACCCGCAGACTTCAGCCGAGAACGCTGGCGGCAGGAGCATGGCCTCGCCCCCAACACAATTCTTTTAGCCTACTTCGGCTTCCTCAGCAACACCAAGGGGCTTGATGATCTTCTGAGCGCCCTCGCGCTTCTTAACGGTCAAGGCGAGTACCGCCTCGTGATGGTAGGCGGCGGCTTGAGCGCCAGCGACCCCACGAACCGCCCTGTCGCTGCCTCTATCAACAAGCTTGCTGCGGAGCTACAAATAGAAGACAGCCTCATCTGGACAGGCTATCTCGCGCCCCAGGAGGTCTCCGCCGCCCTCCTCTCAGCAGATATGGCGGTTCTCCCGTACAGCGACGGCGCGACCTTCAGGCGCGGAAGCCTCCTCGCCGCCGTGGAACACAGCCTCCCCCTGGTAACAACCTCCTCGCCCCCCGCCGCGTGCACTCCCCGATCCACAAAGCAGTGGCCTCAGTTACAAGACGGCACAAACGCCCTACTCGTCCCACCCGGCGACAGCCCAGCACTGGCCGATGCCATACAGATGCTGGCAGCCGACCCCGCCTTGCGCGCCGCCCTATCCAACGCCTCGTCAACCCTTTCCCACTTCTTCAACTGGCAGCGCATAGCTGTCCTGCACATGGAACTTTATACCAGGCTGTCGAGCAGACAAGGTGAACGTTGAGACTTACCGCACAGGCGGACGGGTCATGGAGCACCAGACGCTCCTCTGCTCTCAAAGCAAACGGCGGAACCACAAAGGCACAGGAGGCCCGGCGGCTGACGTTATTGGTCAGGCTGCGGAAGCTGAGCCTCGTACTCGCTCGGAGAGCGCCCAGATGCCTCCTGATACGAGAGAATGCCCGCCCAGCACGACTGGGACCGTAGCGGTGGCGGCAGCTTCGGTAAGCTGGCGCACCCAGGGGTCAGATACTTCCTCCGGCACGAGCGCGTCAGAGGCAAAACGATCAGGGCGCGAAACATTCAGGCGGCGGTGGGCGAACAACACCCGGCTGTCCAGGAAGGCAGCATCACATATATGCCCCAGAGCATCCATCAATTCAGCCGTGCCTGCTCTATCTGTGAAAAGGCCGAGGAGGGAGCGCACTTCGCCACGGGCTTCTCGGCCACTGGCACGCATGCCGCGCTCTTCAGACACTATGCGCGTCTGGCACGGAAGGTTCGTTTCAAGACGCTTCCACACCCAGCTACTTACTCGCCCCGCAACCAGCACTTCGGCTCGGCGGGTGGACATTACTCTGTAGCTCTCCTCCACCCGCCTAGCGAGCAAAGGGATAGCTAGGGGCGCTTGCGGCAGGAGCGCAGTTATTCTAGGGCCCAGCACTCCACCTAGCGGTGGCGATTGGGTGGCCCACCATAGCGCCGCCAGATCGGTAGGCGTATCTATATCGAACTGTGTAGCCAGGCTCCGGGGCATTGCGGCGTAGGGCAGGCCCGCCTTGAAGTGGAGGAGCCATGCGAGGTCGTTGTCGGTTGGTGGCGGAGCGATGCGCGCCAGAGCTGAGGCAGGGTGGAAAGCTACCATGTCGGCGGAGTAGAGATTATTGGAGGCAACACACTCGCCATCGCCGCTCACGGCCAGCGCGAGGTCCACTATATCTCTCCGTGTCGCGAGCGGAGCGGCCCCACCGCCCACGTAGACAACTCGCTCGAGGCGATAAGACCGGCAAATTGCGCGTAATGTCTCTCCAAAGTGAAAACTCTCACCCGCCTGTTGCTCTATCGAGAAGGGGATAGATGTGGGCCACCCTGCTGCGTCGCTAAGGGCCGCCTGCTGCAAGCCTGTCTCCTCCGTGACAAGTATCGCCTGGTTGAAAGCATTGGCCCCCGCGGCCATCGCCAGGAGGTCCAGAGTGGCGGCAATCTGAGCCTCTATAATGAGGCGTTCGAGGGACGTGGCAGCCTCCGGCACGCCTCCCTGGAAAACCACCAGAGATGGGCGCGTGTTGTGCCGGGTCGCTATGGAGTTTGTCATATAAGCCTGAGCATACCCACCCGTTGCCGCCGGGCAGTTCTCCTATGTTAGATCGGGTTGGAGCAGGCCATAGTTGCCGTCGGTGCGGCGGTAGAGGACGTTCATTTTCTCTTCGCTTGCATTCCAGAAGATGTAGAAGGTATGACCTAGCAGCTCCATTTGTTCAATGGCTTCTTCGGGGAACATGGGCATAACGCTGAATCGCTTCACCCTGACTATGTCGCCCATCCCATCGTCGGAAGCGCCGTCGCCATAAGCGGGGGCGCTATTCCTACTGGTGGGCACTTCGACAGGCGCAGCCATACCGACTATTCCTGGCTCTTCCTCCGTAAACTGCGCCATCTCCGCCGATGACTTGCCCAGCCCTGGCGAGCCTTTGCCGCGTGACCGACGAGCTTTGAAGCGTTCCATCTGGCGGCTCACGCGGTCTATCGTCTGGTCTATGGCGGTCAATAGCTCCGCGTTAGTCACTTCGGAGCGTATGAGGTTGTTGCGCGTCCGCAGAGTTAGCTGAGAGACGTACTGCAACCTGTTTGCGTTGAGGCGAGTCGGCTCCTGGGAAAGGGTAACCTCGGCGCTCTCAATCTCTCCTAACTGCCGGGGCAAGCGGGCCACGCGCTTTCGGATATGTTCCTCGATGTCGGAGCTGATCTTGAAGTTCTTAGGCCGGATAGTCACTTGCATCTAGCAACCTCCCACTGTGATTAGGATTGAGCATCGGGTGGGCAGAGAGTGCTAATTCCTGATCGCCAGCCCCTGATACCTCAATCCTGAGAGGTGCGCGTGGAGGGATTCGAACCCCCGACGCAAGGCTTAGGACGCCCTCGCTCTATCCCCTGAGCTACACGCGCATTGCGGGAAATTATACCCCAGATGTCGCGCCCAGCGCAAGCAAAACCCGGTGAGCACGCAGATCATAGACGCCACCGGTGGAGAGGACTTCCACCTGTAACGCGCCCACCGAAATAGGCGTGCCTGGGCGTGCGGAGTGCGCGCTGTTGAAGTCGAGATGCGAGCCATCTATGAAGTAGACCACTCCCGCACCCACTACGGTGCAGCGTCCCTCTGCGCTGCTGAGCAGGCATGTATTCTCGTCAATGCCAACGCCCAGGGCGCTGGGATTCTCAGCTACGGCGGCGGCAAGGCGGGGGAAGCGGCCACGTGCTCCGAAATGCGTGTCAATAATAAGGTCTTCACCCGCCCAGGCGAGACCATGCGACATCTGTACCATCCCCATCCGCAGCTCACCGCTGCCCCCGCCCGCCACTATCATCGGACGGCCCATCGCTGCCGCTCCCGCGCTGGTGCCTGCTATCACCGCGCCGCGACCATAGGCGGCCATCATAGCCTCTTCAGCAGGAGTGCGGTCGAGCGTCTGAGTGAGCGCATACTGGTCGCCGCCGGTAATGAAGATACCTGCTGCGCCGGAGAGAAGCTGCGCTATATCTGCACGCCGGGCTTCTTCATGGTTCCTGATGAGAGGCGCATGTATACGGTTGCGATCAAGCCCTGCGCGGGTGAATATCCTGATGTAGTCGCCCGTTAGCACCTCCGGGTGCCGGGTTGCTGTTGAAACAAGCACCACATCACGCAGTCCGGTGTTAGCCTCAGCACGCGCTGCAAGCCGCAGAAAGAGACGCGCCAGCCGCGCCTCCGGGTCCAGCCTGTCTGCCCCGCCGATAATCATCAAATACCCAGGCGTCTGCCAGGGAACATCCACTATCCCGGCGAACTCAGCCCCGGTTCCGTTATTTCTATTGTGAGAGTTAGTTGAAGGCAACGCTACCAGCATCCTTCTATCATGAGGAACGCGCACTACATGTTGTTAGTTGCGTAATTGCCTGCTGCAAAGTTAGAGGGCTAAAGAGTTATACTCCGTAATCAAGCTACGCAATAAGTGCTACGCCCCACCGAGCAAAGTGGTTTTCGAGCGGCTCTTGCCATTGTGGGTTTCCTGGTCGGTCGAGGCAGCCTCTCCCTCCCCCAGCGATGGCGGCTGCTGCCCCATCTGCCCCATCTGCCCGCCTGCTTCGGCGATGGCTTCCAGGCGATTTAGCTGAGATTGTGTTGAGGCATCGGGCAGGGGCCGCCAGAACGATTGGCTTTGCTCTATGTCAACAGCTCTGGCTATTCTCTTCACCTGTTCGATGGTCTCATCAACCCGGTCCACAAAAACAACGACCAGCTCGCCTTCTCTCGCCATTTGCAAGGCTTCTTCCACCGCTTCCGGCTCGTCCTCGATTATGCAGAGAGGAAGCGACGGCATCACGCGAGCTATCGTCTCGGCAATCAGGTGAGCCACCTCACCGCGCTCACGCCCGCGCAGGTCGTAGTCTTCGCGCACGATAACGCGGTCGAAAGTTTCCGCCACAACCAGAGCCAACTCCTGTATGTCGGCATCGCGGCGATCACCGGGGGCTGCGACCACAGCAATCGTGCTGCGCGGGTTCATCTGCGCTATGGCGGCCTGGATAGCGCGCATAGCGTGAGGATTATGCCCATAGTCTACTATGACACGAGCGCGGCCTACATCAAACAAGTTGAAACGGCCCGGCGCTGTCTTGTCGTCCGTCTGGAAGGTACGCAGCCCAAGCCTTATAGAGTCGAGGGGCACACCCGCACCCCAGCAAGCTGAGGCGGCAGCCAGAGCATTCTGCACCTGGAACGGTATCACACCGCCCAGGGTCGCGGGAATATCGGCAGACTTGATGAGAGGCGTTTCGGTCGGGCCTTCGGCAAGCACTAACTCGCCGTCACGCACGAACGCCGCCTTGCCGCCACTCGCCAGGTGAGCAGATAACGCCCGCGCTGAACGTTCCATCCCGAAGTAAATTATCTTGCCGGGGCACGACTCGGCCATAGCCACGACGAGCGGGTCGTCGGCGTTGAGCACGCCATAGCCCTCTTTACTTACGCTCTCGATAACTACGCGCTTGACGCGAGCCAACCTCTCCGGTGTCTCTATCCCTTCCATCCCCAGGTGATCGCTGGCGACGTTGAGCGCCACGCTCACCGTTGAGCGGTCCCATGCCAGGCCGGAGCGCAGAATACCGCCGCGTGCCGTCTCCAGCACAGCTACCTCGACCAGAGGGTGCTGTAAGACAGATTCCGCGCTGCGCGGGCCTGCCGAGTCGCCCTTCACACGACGCACGCCACCGAAGTAGATGCCATCTGTGGTAGTCATGCCAACGTACAGCTTGAGGGTCGAATAGATATGGGCGATCATGCGTGTAACTGTGGTTTTGCCGTTGGTGCCTGTAACGGCAATCAGAGGCACGCGGGCGGAAACGTCGCCAGGAAAGAGCATATCAACAATAGCCTCGCCCACCGGACGTGATTTGCCTTCTGATGGGTAAACGTGCATTCGCAAGCCCGGTGCGGCGTTTACCTCTACCACGCCGCCACCCTGATCTGCCAGTGGCCGCTTTACACTCTGGCACACTACGTCTACCCCGGCAATGTCGAGGCCGATGGTCTGGGCCGCTAGTACGGCCATGGCTGCATTATCAGGGTGAACATCGTCGGTGACATCAGTCGCCGTGCCGCCCGTAGATAGATTAGAATTGTCGCGCAGAAAGACAGATTGGCCGGGCGGCGGCACGCTCTCCCATGTGAAGCCTTGCTTGGTCAGCGTCAGTTCCGCCGATGCGTCCATCTTTATCCTGGTGAGAGCGGAGCCGTGCCCATGACCCCTGCGTGGGTCTTCGTTCACCATTTTTACGAGAGCGCGTATATCGTGCCTGCCATCGGCGACAACCTGCGCCGGACATCGCTCGGCTGCCGCTACCAGCTTACCGTTAACCACGAGCAGGCGGAAATCGCTGCCACTTATATATCTCTCAACAATGACGCGGGATGAGTGCTCTTGCGCGAGAGCGACGGCGCTGCGTACCTGATCCTGCGTCGTCAGGTTGACGCTTACAGCCTTGCCCTGATTACCGTCATGAGGTTTTATGACCACCGGGCCGCCAAGCTCCTGCGCGACTGCCCACGCCTCGTCTGCATTGCTCACAACCTCGCCCTCCGGCACAGGCACGCCTACTTTGGCAAGGAGTTCTTTGGTCAATTCTTTATCAGAGGCGATTTCTACTCCTATATTTGATGTAAAAGAAGTTTCCGCCGCCTGGATGCGCCGGGCGTGGTGGCCGTGTCCAAGCTGCACAAGGGCCGAGTCGTTGAGCCTGAACCAGGGTATGTGCCGCTTGCGAGCTGCGTCCACGATAGCTTGCGTGGAGGGGCCGAGCATATTGCTTTCGGCCACATCGCGTATCTCATCTATGCGTTCGGCCAGGTCAAATCCCAGCGGCTGCCCTTGCGCCAGCTTTTCGGCAATCTCCACCGCGAGGTGCGCTGCCATCTCGCCCGCTTCAGCGTCCTTGTAATCCACCACGATGCGGTATTCGCCGGGGCGCTGCGTCTGGCGGGTGCGTCCATAGCCGACATCCATACCGGCCAGCGACTGGAGTTCAAGGATGATATGCTCTACGATGTGGCCCATATAGGTGCCGAGGCGCAACCGCTCAAGGAAGCCACCAGGTCTTCCCTCGGAGCAGCGATGCTCCCAGAGTGTCGGTATCGCCTCCACGAGCCTCTCCGTGAAGCCCGGCAGCTTGTTGGACGGCAGTTCTTCATACTTACCTATATCAGTAAGTATCTCCAGCACCGGACGGTAAGCCCATATATTTGGCCCCCGCAGCACCTTGATTCGCTTGATGATTATATCATTCATAGCTGACTCCACGTGTCAGTTTGAGTACCAGAGCCTTATAGATCGGCACAGCCCTAAATCTTTAAGATCGCCTTCGGAAATTGGCTTTCAGAGTATGATACACCACCAAATAAGCATAAGCAACAAGGGTGGCATAACCTCTGCTATCTTCTAACTTAAGACAACTACAAGCAAAGATAGGAGAGACTATAAAGTGAAGATCGAGATAAGATACTGCCAGGAGTGAAATTACGGCCCACGCGCCGCCAGGTTGGCAGGCGAGATAATCGACGCATACGGCGACGATTTACAGCAGATCACACTTATCAGAGGCACAAGCGGGCAATTCGAGGTTATGGTTGATGGGCAAAACATCTTCTCCAAAGAGATAGAGCACCGTCACGCCAACCCCGGCGAGATAACCGGGAAGATAGCGCAATTAGGAGCGGGCTAACAGCTTCATATCGCGTATTGCACAAGATATAAAGCTGCTCCAATCATAATCCCCACGCAATACGCAATGCGAGTCAGCAGTGTTCAGGGTTGGGGCTACAGGGGTCTCCCCTATACACTCAGCATGAGTAAAGCCCCCTCTCCCTTCATGGGAGATATACTCCCCAGCAATAAAGCCCCCTCTCCCTTCATGGGAGAGGGGCATGGGGTGAGGGTAGGTATGCCCGCACAGTTGCCTCTTGACGATTGCTCCACCTCAACTCCTCTAAAAATGCGAACGGTAGTAGTAGGGGCGGTGCAGAATCGCTCGTATTTTCATTCGTAATGGTGGCCCGCAGGGTCATGGCTTACTCTGAACATTTACAGTGTCACGCGTCCTTGACTGCGTAGAGCCGCTCCGGTACAATGATGCCTACTTTCACAGTGTGGTGAGAGTTACATGTGATGGAGATAGAGCCGGGGCAATATGCAAAGGAGAATATATATGAATACGCTGGAAAAAAGCGCCGCGCCGCAGACAGGCGACGGCATGAATGGCAACAACGCCGCTGCGCTGCCCACGCCCAAACGCGCCTCCCTGGACGATCTGGACCTCCATGTCGGCAAGAAGGCGCGCCTTTACCGCCTGATGTATGAGCACGGGCCGGGCAACGGCACCATGATGCTACTTCCTATTGACCAGGGGCTTGAACACGGGCCGATAGATTTCCTCGTCAACCCCCCGGCGCTCGATCCTGAGTTTCAGCTCAAGTTGGCGCTTGAGGGCGGCTTTTCGGGCATCGTCTTCCACATCGGCCTCGCCACCAAGTACATGGATAAGTATGCAGGTAAAGTGCCGTTGGTGTTGAAAATCAACGGCAAGACAAACGTGCCCTCAGACGCACAGGCGTTTTCCGCGCTCGATGCCACCGTTGAGGACGCTGTACGCCTGGGAGCTGATGCGGTCGGTTATACCCTGTACGTAGGCTCTCCCAGCCAGGACAGAGATTTCTTGCAGTTCAATCATGTGCGCCAGGAAGCAGAAAGGTATGGCATGCCGGTAATCGTCTGGGCATACCCACGAGGCGAAGCCTTCAAGTCCAAGGGCGGCACCGACTCCCTCTACGCGATAGACTACGCAGCACGTGTGGCGCTGGAGCTTGGCGCAGACGTTGTCAAGCTGAATGTGCCTGAGCACGACCAGGCCGACCCGGACCAACCCAAGCCTTACAACCAGATGAATCTGGGCTACGCAGGCTCGGTAAGCAAGGTGGTCAACTCGGCAGGCCGCGCCCTGGTGCTCTTCTCAGGAGGCAGCAAAATCAGCGATGAAGACCTGCTCACAAAGGCAAGGATGGCTATGGAGAACGGCGCTACGGGCCTGATCTTTGGCCGCAACCTCTGGCAGCGCCCAATGGATGAAGCGCTGGGAATCGCCAATAAGATCGCCGACATCATCAAGAGCATCTAGCTACCGCCTTGTGCGCGATAGTTGTGCACCGTACAAGGGCAGCTTTTCACTGCTCCAGGTTGCGGCACTCGGCGTTGTACTTGAGCAAAGAAGGCCCCTCCTTATAAGGAGGGGCCTTCTTTGCTCAATCTCTGTGGGGTGCAAATAAGTTGGCGGAGCCAGTATACTAAAGTAGCTGAGATCATGGAGAGGAGCAGATTATCACTTATGCCGACTCTATCACTGCTTGGGATACTGGCTCACCCCGACGATGAACAGGTAATGAGCGGCGCTTTCGCGCAGGCCGCCGCCGAAGGGTTGCGCACCGGCCTTATTTGCGCTACGCGTGGTGAGGAAGGGCAGATCCACCCTTCCGTTGATGCGACACGCGATACCCTGGCACAGGTCCGCGAAGGCGAGCTGCGGAGGGCGGCGGCGGTAATCGGTATCAAAGGTCTCTGGTTCCTCGACTACCGCGACTCCGGCATGATGGGTACAGTTGAAAACGACAACGCCGTCAACTTCCACATGGCTGATGAGCAAGAAGCCCTCGTCAAGATCGTCAAGATCGTTCGCAGCTTCAAGCCGACTGTGATAGTTACCTTTGATCCCACAGGCGGCTACGGCCACCCTGACCACTTGAAGGTCCATAAGCTGGCTACCCTTGCCTTCATCGCCGCTGCCGACCCTGAGCAGTTCACGGAAACAGGCGAGCCCTGGCAGACCGCGCGGCTCTACTACGCTGCCTTTCCACGCAGTAGTATGCGCAGGATGAGAGGCTTCCTCGAAGAGCACGATCCCGACAGTGACTTCCTGAAGATTGATATGGAGCAATTTGGCCTGGCGGACAAAGATATCACCAACATCATAGACGTTCGCAAATGGAGCGCGATCAAGGAGCGCAGCCTGCGACAGCATCAGACCCAGCGTGCTGACTACGAGCGCTGGAGCTCTCTTCCTGAGCAGGTGCTGGGCGAAATGCGCGCCAGCGAGTACTTTTCGCTCGCAGCGGGCGTGCCATTGCCGCCGACGCCCGGCGCTAAGAAGGACCTCTTTGCAGGGCTGCGACGGCAAAGTGCGTGAAACAAAGGAGATAGGCAATGTGCGGTGGAGTTATTTTCCCCTATAAAGATGAATATAGAGAAACCCTGGCTCGTTACTTTCCTGAAGAAGCAATCGAGGAGTTCAGGCAAAGCGGACAGGTGAAGTCCCTTTACTGGCAGAGAGGCGAGCCGTTGCTGCCCGTTGCCACGCCCGACAAATCCGGCGAGGCCAGCGACATAGAACTGGTGCGATGGGGCAACCGCGACAAGAACGCGCCGTTCCCCCAAACCGGCTGGTCCCGAGTTGAGAGCCTGGCGGCAGGAAAGTGGAATTATCTGCGCCCTCAACCTGTGCTGATAGCTGTTTCGTATGGAATAGAGAAAGGCAACTGGTTCACGATAGCGAAGGGGATCAAGGGCGTTATAGTTCAGCGTGAAGGCGAGCGACGTGTCTATATGCTGACAGGCGAGGCGAAGCCGGGGTTCCATGCGAAGACGCACCACGACCGGATGCCTTTGCTCGAAGACGAAGACGACTTCAACTGGATCGCCGATCCTAATGGCATAGATTTTGCGAGCCGGAGATCTTCCCTATAACTGCGCCAACGATTGCACCAAAGGCGGTAGCAAGATGCCCGATTCCGAGGAACGAAAAAGAGAAACACCTTTACGCCAGCAAAAACCTCTGCAACCCAGGCCTCCAACGGCCACAGACGTAGAACTGCAAGCACGTAATGCCCATCTACGGCCCAATGACAGCCTCAACATGTCGTCGCGCATGGGTGCGCCCACCGAGGACGAGCAGCTACTCAAGAGGCCAGCGCCCACCCCCAGCGACTTTACCCGCTCGGACACATGGCGCGTGCTGCGTATTATGGGCGAGTTCGTCAATGGCTTCGATACGCTCGCCAACGTAGAGGCGGCTGTAACTGTCTTTGGCTCGGCGCGCGTCAAGCCTGAGGACCCGATGTACGCCAACGCTGTAGAGGTGTCGCGGATGCTCTCAGAAGAAGGCTTCGCGATTATCACAGGGGGCGGTCCGGGGATAATGGAGGCAGCCAACAAAGGCGCTAAAGAAGCAGGCGGCATCTCTATTGGCTGTAACATTGAGCTGCCATTCGAGCAAGGGGTCAACGCTTATGTGGATGTGGCAATCAACTTCCGTTACTTTTTCGTGCGCAAAACAATGTTCATGAAATACTCCGAAGGGTTTGTTATCTTTCCCGGCGGTTTCGGCACAATGGACGAGCTATTTGAGGCACTTACACTGATCCAGACGGGTAAGGTGCGCAACTTCCCCCTCATTCTTTTCGGAAGCGCCTACTGGCGAGGGCTGCTCGACTGGATCAAAGGCCCGATGCTGGCGGAGCGAAAGATATCCCCCGAAGACCTCAAGCTGCTCGTTGTAACCGACTCACCGGAAGAAGCCTGCCGCCTGGTAGTCGAATGTTACAACGACCGATGCTGGCAGGCGGAAGAATCATCAGAAGCAAGCAAAGTTCAAGCAGAACTGCTGGATGCTCCCGGCTCGCTCCACCCGCCTAACGGCAACGGCTCAAAACAAGCGGGGCCGGGCGTTCCAATCGAGTCACCGGCAAAGGCCGACGCACAATAAGAAGAGAGGCTCTGGACAAACTTCAGAGCCTCTCTTCTTATTGTGCTGGTCGGGGTGAGAGGATTCGAACCTCCGACCTCATCGTCCCGAACGATGCGCGCTGCCGGGCTGCGCTACACCCCGAGGGCCAGAGTATTATACCAGAGCGCATATGTGCTGTCAAAAATGCCCGACTCCTGAAACATGATGAGCGCTATGTAAGGATAGGGAGTGCACCCCGATAGATCAGTGGGGTATAATGTCTGTAGCACTCGACGGATATAATTATAAAGGGAAAACGCGGGAGAAATTCATAGAATGAGCAATACAGAAACAAAAGTGGCAGCCTCTGGCGAGACGGAAGTGGCCTCACCTGATGGACAAGAGAGCGCCAACGCAGGGGAGATGCATACGTTCCAGAGGCACTCTTTCCCGAATGGGCTAACGCTACTTACAAAGGAGATACATTCAGCGCCTGTAGTATCATTCTGGGTGTGGTACAAGGTTGGAGCGCGTAATGAACATGCCGGAATAACAGGCATATCACACTGGGTAGAACATATGATGTTCAAGGGCACAAAGAAGCTCGGCAAGGGGCAGATCATGCAGATGGTGGCCGAAAATGGCGGCACTCTCAACGCCTTCACCTCTGATGACTGGACCGCTTACTTCGAGACGCTGCCCGCGGATCGGTTAGAGCTTGCCCTCGGCATCGAGGCCGACCGCATCGCTAACTCCACCTTCGATCCCGAAGAAGTGGCATCGGAGCGCACCGTGATTATCTCCGAGCGGGAAGGATCAGAGAACGAGCCTGACCGTATGCTCGACGAAGAGGTCTCCTCCACCGCCTTCAAGGTACACCCTTATGGCAACGGAGTTATCGGCTGGAAGTGCGACCTGCGCGTCATGACGAGAGATGACCTTTACAATCACTACCGGACCTACTACTCACCCAACAACGCCACTGTAGCCATCGTCGGAGATTTTGATACGGCGCAGGTAGTAGAGCAGGTGGGGCGGGCGTTCAATGGGTACGAGGCACGGCCCGACATACCAGAGGTGCGCTCGGTAGAGCCTGAGCAAAACGGTGAGCGACGGGTGCGCGTGGAGCACCCAGGCTCGACGGCGCAGCTTGAGATCGTGTACCACGCTCCTTCTGCCTCCCACCCCGATATTTACCCGCTGATGGTGGCCGACGCACTCCTCTCAGGGGCAAAACCTATGGGCTTCGGCGGCACTGCCCTGGGGCGTTCGGCCCGCCTGTACAGAGCAATGGTGGCAACTCAGATCGCCGCAGGCGCAGGATCATATTTCTCGCTCCACAAAGACCCCCATTTATTCACTCTTGGCGCGTCGGCGCACGCCGGTGAAGACCCTGAAGCTAGCCTGCGCAAGATGGAGAACACCCTCTTCGAGGAGATACGCAAACTGCAAGAGGAGGAGATATCACAGGAGGAGATGGACAAAGCGGTCAGACAATCGAGGGCGCAATTCGTCTACTCCTCCGACAGCGTGTCGAGCCAGGCGTTTATGCTCGGCTACCTGGAAAGCATTTTCAGCGCCGATATGTACGATGAAGTGCTGGACAACCTGGCGGCTGTCACTCCGGAGGATGTGCAGCGTGTAGCGCGGCAATACCTGACCGAGCACAACCGCACAGTGGGTTGGTTTGTGCCCACAGAAGAAGCGCAGGAAGATAATGGAGCCGGCGTGACCCCCGATGGACGCGAGGTAGAATAAGAGAGATGCAAACTTTGTCAGAAGAAAAGAACGCCCGCCTCAGCCCGGAAACAATCACACGGCGCACCCTCGGCAACGGGCTTATAGTGATCGTCTACCCAAACCCCACTACCCCGGCCCTTGTGGCTCGCCTCTCAATAAAGGGTGGCGCGATGTACGACCCTGCTGGTAAGGCGGGGCTTGCTTCATTTGCGGCCAGAGCGATGAGGCGCGGCACCGAGCAGAATAGCTTCGACGCCCTCAACGAAGAAACCGAGAGCCGGGGCGCATCAGTAGGGGTAGACGCGGGTAAGGCGTTGATGGAAGTAGGAGGCCGCGCCCTGAAGGAAGACGCGGACTTCCTGCTGCAAACCATAGCCGACGTAGCGCTGCACCCTAGCTTCCCCGAGGATGAGATAGCCAAACTACGTGAACAGTTACGCACAGGTCTCCTTGAGATGGAGATGGACACAGCCTCAGTAGCCGAACGCGCCTTCCGAGAGATGTTATACCCGAAGGGGCACCCATACCATCTTCGCACCGCAGGCTACCTCGATACTCTGGACGAAATCGGACGTGAGGATATGGTCGCCTTCTATAAGCGATACTTTCGACCGGACCGCTCGGTGCTGATCGTGGTGGGCGATGTAGAGCCCGCAGAGATAGTGAGCAAAGCGGACGAACTGCTGGGGAATTGGCAAGCAGGGAGCGCTGAGCCTGAGCCATACCAGATTGCAGCAGTGGGGCAGCCGCAAGGTGCGGAGAGGGCCTTTAACTTTGTGCCAGGCAAGACGCAGAACGACATAGTGCTCGGCTTTCCGGCGATACGGCGCGCCGACCCTGATTACTACGCCTTCGACCTGATGAATCTTCTGCTGGGGCGGATAGGGCTTATGGGCAGGCTCGGCAAGACGGTGCGCGACGAGCAAGGGCTAGCTTACTATGCAGGGTCCTCGTTTGAAGCGGGATTAGGGGCAGGGCCGTGGTCTGTGCATGCAGGTGTAAACCCCGAAAATGTGAATCGCGCAATCGAGAGCATCAGGCGCGAGATAGAGCGCGTACGCTCAGAGCCTATACCTGCTGAGGAAGTTGAAGGGGGCAAACGCTACATGACGGGCGTGCTCCCCTTGCGCCTTGAGACGAGCGACGGCCTCTCGCGCACAATCCTGGAGATGGAGCTATACAATCTCGGCTTCGACTATATTGCGAGGTATCCGGCTATCATTAACGCGCTAACAGCCGAAAGGGTGAGCCAGGCCGCAAGCAAGCACCTTTCCTCCGAGAACTACGCAGTCTCAATCGCGGGGCCAAAGCTGACGGAATAGTGAGCAGTGGTCGGTGACTACTGACCACTCATAACTACGTAGCTACCAGCCACCACTGCTGGAGCCGCCGCCTCCCCAACCCCCGCCCGACGATCCGCCGCCTCCCCAACCGCCACCTGAGGAGCCGCCGCCTCCCCAGCCACCACTGCTGGAGCCGCCTCCCCAACCGCCACCTGAGGAGCCACCCCAGCTTACGCCGCCACCTCCCCAGCCTGAATGACGGCCACCCCCGCCGCTGCTGAGCAGCATCCCTAAAACGCCCAGGGCAATTGCGCCACCATTACCGAAGCCGGTGTTGCCCTGCTGCTGGTATTTCGCCTGATCGTATTCGGCTACTTCTCTTTGGGCGCTCTGGTATGCTGCGTCCGCAAGGCTCTGTGCTCCGGTTGCTCTGGCTGACATGTCTCGCAGGATACTTGCCGAGACGTTGTCCCGCCACACCGGCAGCTCACTCGCAGCCGAGCGCAGTTGCGACCAGCTGGCGTTACTGATCTCCTTCTGATGTTCCTTCATGTATGCCGCCACAAACTGGATGCGCTCCGTTGCCTGGCGAATAGCTGACGAGGCGTCGCGGCGAGCTTGCTCCATCACACCGAACTGCTGGGCAGCCGTGTTGTAGGCTTCTTCGGAGATACTCCGAGCCGAGGCAAAGAGGGCTGCAGCCTTGTCGAGGGCCGCGCCCCGCGCCATATCTTCTATTCCTGTGCGCTCGGTCTCTCCGGCTATCTGCTGAGCTTGCGTGATAGCCGACTGTGCGCGTGAAATCGCGGTGAGTACAGAGTTGTCAATGTCGCCACGATGCACGGCCGCGAAGTTAGAGACCTTGCTCAGGCTGGCGGCTGCCTGCTGGGATGCGGTTTGCATCTTTAGTCTGCGGGCTTGCATTGCCTGCTCCTGGGTGCGAGCATCAGCCAATGCCCTATCAGCAAGGTCGTTGGCCTGCCGTGCCTGCGTGGTGACCTGTATCCAGTCGGGCTTGGGCTGCGCCACCTCTCGCTTTGCCTGCTGCACAAAATCCGCGGCTTGCTTGAGCAACACAGCCGGTTCAGGGGTTATGTCAGGGTCGTACTGCGAAACGAAGACCTGCCCAGCTGCGACATCGCGCTCGGCGGCGGTAATCTCTGCTTGCGCTGTGCGCTGGCTCTCTTGGAGGTTCTTGAGCCGGTCCAGGATGGCCGCTATCAGGTCGTGAGCCTGAGCAAGCTGGTTGTTTGCCTCAGCTATCCGTTGCTGTGCGCCCGCGAAATCCTGCGGTGAGTCGGGAGTCAGAGCGTTGAGAGCAGTGGCTTCCTGCCAGAGAGCATATGCATTGTCGGCGGCGCGTTGAGCTTCGGTGCCGTTGCCACGTATATCTTGCCAGGAGCTTTCGGCGTAGTCGTCCACACTGTTGAATGCCTGCGCGCCTTGCGCAATGTACTTCTTTATGTCCTCGCCAGCCGCCTGGATGCCGGCCAGCGCCTTGTTATTGGAGGCGTGGAGGGCGACGGCGTTATCAACATCTGCGCCTGCTTGCGCGACAGCCGAAGCTGCTTTCTTGATCGCATCGTCCAGCCCTGCTCCGCTTCCGCCACTCGCCTCAAGCCGGCGGGCCGCTGTTGACAGGGCAGCAAGGGCAGCCGTGAAGCCAGCGTCGCTTTGGGCGAGTTTATACCCTTGAGCACGAACACTGTTGAGCCTGTCTCGTTCTTGGGCGAGAGTGTTGTAGGCTTGCGACAACGAGCCTACGGCCTTGAGGATAGAGCCTGCCGCGGAACGAGCCTGCACAGCATTATCATAAGCACGTAAAGGCATAGATGGCCTGGCTGCGAGCGCATTCGCCGTCTCGGAGAGCTTGCTGTTGACGACGGCAAAGAGGCGCGAAGGCTCTGGAGAGTAGAGATCGGGGGCCGCCGCAGCTAACCGGGAGAGCGCATCAGTCGCTGCGGCCATATCTTTTTTTGCCGCATCTGTCTCCTCCGGCGCGGCAGACACTTGCACCTCTAGCTGGTTGCTGGTGTCGGACAAATACTTCAAGAAGGCCTCCGCGCCCTTCACCTCGCTCTGCACCTGCTGGTATTGTGCTATGGCCGAGGTGATCTCCTGATCGCTGTTGTGGGGTGTGTTGTTGAGGTTGTTGAAGACGGTAAGGGCGTTGGCGAGGCGATTATAAATCTCACGGTATTGCGAGTTGATCTGCGCCAGCTGCTGAGGCCGTTCGTTCTGCAAGGCAAGAGCGATAAACTTGTACTGGATTTGCTCTTTGGGGTCGGGCGGGAAGTCAAGGTTGGTGATCATGTCGGCAGTGACATTGCGCGCCTGGAGAAGCTGCTCCTGCAAGGTGCGCCTCTTCGCAGCCGCATCCTGGCCGCTCCGCCATCTGCGGTAGAGCATAGGGCCGCCGATAACCAGTACGGCAAGGCCGATTACCACTACGAAGCCGATGAGGAGAGCGTTGCCGATACCCTGCGTATCTATCTGCGTATTGTTGACCACTGCGGGCTGCGGCGTGGCGGTAGGGACCGGGTTCCTGTAGAGGCTAATTTGCCGGGCGGCCTGGGAGAAGCTGTCTGTGAATGCCCCGGTAAAGTCGCCTGAGGCCAGCTTGGGGTTCAGATAGTTGTTGCGTATCTGGTCAGCTACGGTGCCGCCGCCGGAAGCAGGCCGCTGTTCCATTGCGGGCTTGAGGTTGTCGCCGTAGACGATATTTGACCGCCTGGTGTCAAGAACAACCACAACCGCCAGCAGATTCGGGTCTACTGTGCTGCCGTTTGCTAAACCGTAGTTCGCGGCGCCGGTCAGAGCAAACTGCTGGTCGTCGAGATAGCCGAGGTTGGTTTGCGTTAGAATAGCGAGCGGCTTAGCTCCAAGCGCCTGTAAGCTTTGAGCAGCCTGGTTCACAGCCGCGCTATCGAGCTTGCCTGTGCCGTCAGCCACCGAGCCGTTGAGTGGGGGCCACGAGCCTTGCGCCGCGGCCGACGCCCAACCGAGGAGCCATGCGCTAACCAGCAGCAAAGCAGCTAACGATTTCAGCGGAGAGTGATGCCCGCTTTGGTGATTGGTCTCTGATTGAAACACAGCAAAGTTCCTTACTGGCGGGCGTTCGGCCCAGGTCCAGGGGCCTGGAACTCCACCATAGCACGCGGCTGCGACTGCATCAGCTCGTTTGCGGGCAAGAAGAGATTGTCGAGCATTATGCGAGCTTCACGAAGCCTTGTAGGGTCAGCGTTGTAAGCCTGGGAGACGGTATTGAGCAGTATCCCTTCCAGCAACCCCGCCAGTTGGGAGTTTAGCTTCAATGGTGAAGTCTTATCATTGATCTGCGCGATTTGTGCGTCACCCAAATTGACGAGTGCATGCTCTATCGCGTCAGGGTTGTCGTTACGCAAGGCATTTGCAACGACCAGAGTGGTGTCACGCGCACTCACCGGGTCAGAACCGAGGGCGCTAACGCCCATCAGCATCTGGGTGTTATAGACAAGTCGCTGGGATATTATATCAACTTGTTCCTCAAATATACGCGCCAAATCCGCCCCAAGTGACAGGGGCGACTGCGTGGCTTGCGGGGCAGAGTCAGAGGGCTGGGCAGCCGGAACGCTCTGCGCCTTCACGCCCGCGTCCGTAGTCTGCGCAGCCGGATTAGTGAGCGGGTTAGGCATATGTTCAGTAGACATGAGATTTCCTCCAGGTACTCCAGGTAGTTATGGCAATATAGTAAATCAAGAGATATGCCAATGAAGGTGAAACGTAATACGGCGGGACGAGTGGAGCAGGGGTATTATAACATCCCAACGGTCAATAGTGGGTAGGGAGTGTTAGCAATACTTTGCAGACCATTCTAACTTCTGGCCCAATCCCTGACATGTTATAATTGTGCCTATGCGGAGTGAAATACGTCTGGCGCGAAGGCGCTGGATTGGCTTTGTGGGGTGGTCGCTGCTCCTTTATGGCACGGCGATGATCTTCCTGCAAACCGAAGTAGCGCTCAAGCTGGCGCGTGGGGTAATGGGCTACGCAGGCTGGTTATGGGGAGGCATGGCCGACCTGCCCACCGCCTGGTCAGGGCCAACCGATATAGACGCGCCGGAGCGGGCTGGGTATGCACTGCTCACGCTACACCTGCCGCTGTTGCCCTGGGCAGCATGGGTGATCGGCGCGCTCACCCTCATCTTGGCGGTCCGTGTTATTCCTTCTACTGACATCGACATGGGTGGCGCAGAGAGCGTTGCCAGCGTGCCTGCGCCCACCAACAGGCGAGTTTCCATGCTCTTGGCAGTAGCCGGTCTGCTGGTCGCGTTGGCTGCGGGAGCCTGGCTGCGGGGAAGTCACTTGCTTCCAGGCGCAGAAGGACAATGGCCCGGCTCGAACTTCGACGAGATGGTCTACTACACTCAGACCGCCATCTTCACGCAGGGGCACCCCGCCTATCGCGACACCTTCATGGCGCACCCACCAGGTGTGGTGTGGGCCTTCACACCCGCCCTTGTACTGGAAAAAGCCTGGGGCGGGGCTGCGGCATTCGTGGCTGCTCGCCAGTGGTTACTCCTCTACAGCATTCTTGCCATCCCGCTTGTGTGGGCTTGTGCGCGGAAAGTGGGCGGCACAGCTTCGGCTGCCCTATCTGCTATAGTGCTCGCCCTGGACGGCAAAGCAGCTTTCGCGCCGGAGTCGGACAGGAGGCTGCCAAATGTGGGCGTGCTGGAGACGCTGGTGAATGTCACGTCGCTGGCGGCATTTGCCCTCTATCTGTATGCGCCCGACGACCCGCGCCGGCGTAGCAGGTGGGTATTCGGGGCGGGGCTGCTCGCAGGCATGTCAGCGATGTGCAAGATACCGGGGATTGCCCTCCTTGTGGCTCTCCTGCTGTATACGTTAGCAAACAGGCAGGTGCGCGATGCGCGCTGGCTTGCAGCGGGGGGCGTTGTGGGCGCAGGAGCGTTGGCGATTCCTTTCTTTGCAGCCGCCCCAGGGCAGATGATACGGCAGGTGATCTTCTTCCAACTGCTGCGGCCACAGGAAGTGCGCGCAGACATAGACCAGGCTGCACGTGTGGCGGCCTACCCGGAAGCGCAGCTAACCTTCCTGCTGGCGGGGCTGGGTATGTTAGCAATAGCTTATATGCTCTGGCGTTGGTGGCGCGGGGAGGCGCAAGGGGCAGAGCTATGGGCGCTACCTGAGCTCTGGGCCGCGCCCGTAGTTGCTGTCTTCATAGTAAGCCGCTCATTCCACAGCCAGTATTACACACAGTGGGTGCCACCCCTGGCGCTTCTCGCGGGGGCTATTGCTTCGCGCCAACTGTGGAAGGAGGTCACCCCCGGGAAAGTGGCGGCGGCTGCCGCGCTTGGATTGCTGGCGCTGCCACTTCTTGTTACTCAGTGGCGAGTCGCCAGCTATACAACTTTCGACACGGTTTACCAGCCTACAGGCCAGGCGCTTCGCCGCAACCTGGGGCCGGGAGAGCAGGCAATGTCCTTCGACCCCGGCTACACCTTCGCGGCGGGAGTACCACCCGCCCGCATCCCTCTTGATGGCGACTACATTGTAGACACAGCAGGTTTCACGGTCTACACAGCGGAGGGCCTCGACCGCGCGCCCTGGGGTGATTTACTGCGAGGCGTATTCAGCTTCACGGGTGAGCGTAACGAAGAAGATCTGCTGAAAGAGCCACAAGCCCAGGCTGCGCTGCTTGCAGGCGCGGTCGGGCCGCAGGCAGTGGTACTAGACCAGAAGATCGCCCTCCCCAAACTGACGAGCCAGAGCGTGCGCCTTTTGGAGGGTATATCAACGTCACGACAGGATGTAGACTACGCCGCGCTGCTGCGGACCAACGCGCCCCCACCTACACCGCTTTCAGGGTTGCCCCTCACACTGGCGGCCTCTACATTAGCCCGCTTGTCGGCAGATATGAAGCCTACGATAGGAGTGGGACGGGTCGATGTGGGGGCGAGTGACGCAATCCAGCTAGGGTTATACTGGCGGCCAACCGGCTACCCGGCTGGAGATTACCGGATCGTGGTGCGCATCGCCAGATCAGAGAGCAAGGAAACCGCCAAACAAGTAGACACCGCACCCGCAGAGGGGACGCAAGAGACATCAAAGTGGCGGCCCGGTTTCGTCTACCCCGACATACGTAATATCCCGCTTTCAGCTATTGCCGCAGGCAGTTACACCATCTTCATAAGAGCATACGACCCAAAATCGAGCGCGTCCACCCAGGAAGTACAGCTACCACAAAGAGTGCAAATCAAGTAGCGATTACGAAGTAACTATCCTTCCAATCCGCTTTATAATGTGGAAAAAATGATCGATATGACCATTGACAGAGAGGAGTAGTGGATGTATACTGAAGCTACTTCGGAAGTGCTGAGCTTCAGGAGCAACAGGAACCCGGATGGTCCGTCAGGATTGTCTGGGTTTTCTGTTTAATTCACTGTACGCTGACGACCGCGTCGAGTTGTTAATGCAGCTTCAGCCAAGCTGTTAGGGAATAGAGAGGATTCGGGGAGACCCCAAACCCCGGCAGGGGAGCGCCCCTGCACTCCCTCTTTCACTAACAGGTGCCCTGATCCTGCATTAAGGAGTGATCGAGCCACAATAGAGATAGTTGGAGCAAGATGATGCAAGAACCACCGAGCAAGAGCATACCACCCAACGACAGACCGGAGAGCGCCATCGTGGTACGGCACGCCACTCTTGCCGACGCACCGGACATCATCAGACTTGTGATCGCACTCGCTGAGTTCGAACGCCTCCCGCCCCCGGACGAGGCGGCACGGCAACGGTTAATCGCTGCCGCTTTCGGCCCGCAGCCGCGTTTTGAGATATTCCTTGCGGAAGTTGAGGGGCAGATAGCCGGCTATGCCTTTGTCTTCGAGACATACTCAACCTTCCTCGCGCTGCCCACTCTCTACCTGGAAGACCTCTTCGTCCTCGCGGAGTTCAGGGCGCGCCGAGTCGGTTACGCCCTGATGAAGTATTGCGCACAAGAGGCGCTGCGCCGGGGTTGCGGCAGGCTCGACTGGATAGTGCTCGAATGGAACCGGCACGCCATTGACTTTTACCAACGCCTGGGCGCGCAGCACCTGCGCGACTGGCTTCTCTATCGCCTGGACCGCGACGGGCTGGAGAAACTGGTGACCGACAGTCAGGGATCAGGGGCCGGGGGTTAGTAGCTGTAAGCGCAGCTAGCTCCTAATTCCTGACGCTCAGAAGGCGAGCTACCTCGGACGGCTCTGTGGTTGGGGCCTGGCAGATGTAGTTGCGGCATACATAGGCGGTAGCTCGACCGTCCACTTCGGTCCTCGCCTCCAGTAGCGGCACAACGCGGGCTGCGTCCTCGTCACCCGGAGCAGCAGCAGCCACTACTTTATTCGGCACGTAGTCGCGCCACACGGCCCGTAGCATTTCAGCCATATCACCTGCTTGTAGGTCGCCGATCAAAGCTACCTCAGCGGGCGAAGTGAGATAGAAATCCAGGGCGCAAAGCATCCTCCCGAAAGCTGTTGGAGCCTGGGTAAGGGCATCGAGCATAGGGCGGATTGTTTCCAGCGCATACTTCTCGAAGTCAGGCTCGGCTGTGAGTAGATAAAGCCGCAGCAGCGCCTCGGCTGCCAGCGAGTTGGCAGACGGCACTGCGTTGTCGTAAAGCTCCTTGGGCCTCGTGACGAGCGCCTCGTGAAAATCGGCTGTCGAAAAGAAGCCGCCTCCCTCCGCGTCCCAGAAATGCCCGGTGAGAGTGGCTATCAGGGCGCGCGCTTTCTCGATCCAGGCAGGCTGGAAGGTGGCCTCGTAGAGCGAGATCAAGCCGTCAGCATATGCGGCGTAGTCCTCAGCGAAAGCCTCAATGTGCGCCCTGCCGTCTTTGTAGGTGCGAAAGAGTCGTATTCCTGAAGCTACCTCACCCGCCTCGTCCGGCTGCACCAACCTGGAGACGATAAACTCGGCGTTGCGGAGCGCGGTCTGGCGGTAGTCATCGCGCTCCAGAATGCTCGCGGCCTCGGCGAATGCTCGAAGCATGAGGCCGTTCCAGTTGACAACTATCTTTTCATCTCGGCCAGGCGCGACCCGTTGTGAGCGTGCTTCATACAGCTTTTCGCGCCCTGTGCGCACCACATTTTGCAGCCGTTCCACCGGCAGCCCTGTCGCGCCGGCGATTGTCTCTAAAGTGCGCTCCATATGGAGGATGTTTTGGCCGTCAAAGTTGCCGCGCTGCGTCACGTCAAAGATAAGGTTGAAGAGCTTGCCATCTTCGTCCCCCAGGACTGCTGAAGTCTCGGCGGGCGTCCAGAGGTAAAATTTCCCCTCAACACCTTCGCTGTCTGCATCTTGTGTCGAATAGAAGCCTCCCTCAGGTGATGTCATCTCGCGGGATATGTAGTCGAGCGTTTCCTCTGCTACCCGCCTGTAGAGCGGGTTATGCGTGAGCTGATAAGCCGCAAGGTAGACGCGAGTTAGCAGTGCGTTATCGTATAACATCTTCTCGAAGTGAGGCACTAACCACACATTGTCTACCGAATAGCGGTGGAAGCCGCCGCCTACCTGATCATAAATGCCACCGCACGCCATCTTCTGCAGCGTAAGCTCTACTATCGCGAGGAGGCTATGGTCGCCTGTGCGCTTGTACTCTCTGAGCATGAAGTCGAGATTCATCGGCTGAGGGAACTTGGGCGCACCCTGAGTGCCGCCATTCACGCGGTCGAATTGCTTGAGCATATTCCTGGAAGCGGTATCGAGGAGAGAAACGTCAGGTTCCGCCCGCGAAGGCTGCCCCAGAGGGGGCGTCGTCGAGCCTTCTTGCAGAAACCGGCGTAGCTGCACCGCGCTCTCATCCACTTTCGACCGCTCCTCTTTATAAGCTCGTGAAACGGCAAGTAGCACACGAGGGAAGCTCATCATGCCGCGATCCTCAGCCGCCGGGAAATAAGTGCCGCCGAAGAAGGGCACCCCATCAGGGGTCAGGAATACGCTCATCGGCCAGCCGCCGTGCCCGGTCATCGCTTGCACCGCCTCCATATAGACCGAGTCGAGATCGGGCCTCTCCTCCCGATCTACCTTGATGTTCACAAAAAGCTCGTTCATTAGCTCGGCGATTTTGACATTCTCGAACGATTCACGCTCCATAACGTGACACCAATGGCAAGCCGAGTAGCCAATGCTGAGGAATATCGGCTTGTCCTCCGACTTTGCGTTCTCTAAAGCCTCCGGCCCCCAGGGATACCAATCTACAGGGTTGTGGGCATGTTGCAATAAGTAAGGGCTTGTCTCGCCCGCCAGCCGATTCGTCATATTGTAGCTCCTGTGTGGATAGGATCTTCTGCGTAATTAGAACTTTGGGCTGCGCCCCATCTACTGTGTTAAACCAGCAAGGTAAAAGGGCGCAAGCAAGCCAATGGTAATTATACTTGATGTCATGTTAGCCCAACGGAGTGAGCTCATACTGAGAGGTTAGGTAACCGGCGATTCTTTGCAGGAAAGGGGAAGTAGGGGATGACGTGACGCGGTGATACTATTGGTGTGGACGTGCGGCGCTCTGCTGAAGGCGGCCTTGCTCCCAGTTGAAGAGCTTCTTGAGCAGAGTGCGCAAGGCCAGTATGCTGGCGAACATCAGGATCCGGGTCCAGTTATGCAGTTCGGTCGTCTTAAGCAAAGTGGCTGCAAGCTTGATGATCAGACCGGTGATTGCACCGTCAGCGATAGCAGGCGCGCCAGCGCGGTGTCGCGACTGCGAATCAGAACCACCACAGCAGCTGTGGCATATCCCACAATGTAAAGCGCGCCTACAGGCTCGATAAGCAGTATCGGTAAAATGAAGCCAAATAATCCGGTCATGGCCGTAAGAAGAAGATAAGGATGTGTCGAGGTAGATCGGGGTGAAGGTTATTATACAGCAGGCCGGGTCTGAGATTCCGGCAATCAGCGAGGCGGAAGTGTTTGCACTTTGGGTGGGAGGAGAGACATGGGGCACCCCAACACCCGCGAGGGGGTACCCCCCTCTGGGGCTATGCCCATGCACCCCGGTTTACTTCCTACCCCTAATTCTGAAGATCAGCCAGTTAATCCGATTGGACAGCGAGGGCCTGCTCGTAGATAATAGCTGAGTACTCTTTGTGGGAGGTAGAGATGCCGGGCGAATTGGAAGGCAGATTCTTGGGTCTAATCCTGGACATGGATGGGGTGCTCTACAGGGGCAAGCAGGCGCTCAAAGGGGCGCAGGATATCCTCCCCGCGTTGCGAGCGGCTGGACTATCGTATATTCTACTGACGAATAACGCTACTCTTACTTCAGAAAACGTCTCCGCTAAACTGGCCCGCATGGGGGTGAACGCCCCGCCGGAGGCGATACTCACCTCAGCGGGGGCGACCGCCATTTACCTGAGGCACAACTACCCGGATGGCGGAGGGGTCTACGTCCTTGGGGAGGAGGGGCTGGTGCATGCGCTCACCACGATGCCTGCGTTCAGGCTTGACGGGGGGCAGCCGAACTTTGTTGTGGTGGGGCTTGACTATGGTTTTAACTACGATGCCATGCAGCGAGCCTGCTCCGCCATCAGGAGTGGGGCGCACTTTATCGCTACCAATGCCGATGCAACGTTGCCCATCGAAGGTGGCGAGCTATGGCCCGGCGCGGGCAGCATAGTGGCGGCGGTGCAAACCTGCTCAGGCGTGGCTCCCGTTGTGATAGGAAAGCCCAGTACCTACATGGCCGAGATGGCTTTGTCCCGGCTCAGCCTGAAGCCTGAGCAGGTGCTCTGCGTGGGCGACCGCCTGGAAACAGACATCCTCTTCGGGGCGCGAGCAGGCATACCAACCGCCTTGCTGCTTACAGGTGTGTCGCAATTGCCGGACATCGAACATGCCGAGGCTAAACCTACGTATATTTATGATGATCTGCCCGCTCTCATGGCCGCGCTTGGCATTGGCTAACCGAACAGCCACAGCTTTCCGGGCAACGCACTGTTGAGGATGGAGAGCAAGAACCACGAAACTACGCTATACTATTACCAGCAACGAGCGCTGAGGACTGAGCAACTCACATCTGCGTATCAGGCGCTGACAAAGTAAGCGAGGTGATTAGAGTTGGGAAGAGAAAGAATCCAGACGAGCAAAGCCCCGGCAGCCATCGGCCCTTATTCGCAAGGTATAGTGGTGGACAACTTTGTCTATACCGCCGGACAAGTTGCTATTGACCCCGCTACGGGCAGGCTGGTTGAGGGGGGCATCGAGGAGCAAAGCAGGCAAGCACTGGAAAACCTTAAGGCGATCCTTGTGGAAGCAGGTAGCTCACTCGAGGGCATTGTGAAGACCACAGTCTTTCTGAGCGACATGGCGAACTTTGCGGCTATGAATAAGGTCTACAGCGAATACTTTGGCACGGAGCGCCCGCCCGCCAGGTCTACTGTGCAGGTGGCGGGACTGCCCCTGGGGGCTATGGTAGAAATCGAGTGCGTGGCCGTGCTGGGGACCACGTAGTCGCACACCCAGTGACCAGGCCACCAACAGGCACAAAGGCATAGGCGAATAGGAGCACCGAACGGCAGGAACCAGGAGAGGAGCAGAAAGAGGCATAATGGCTACAGCGCAACACCAGGCATCGTCCCGCACCCACTCAGGCGGAGAAGAGCCTTTTCACTTTGATTACGAAGACCTCAAAACGGTGGAGGGGCGCGGTGAGCTACGCACAAGCACCCATGACCTTGCTGCCCTCCGACTGGAGCGGTGCCTGCATGCTATAGAAGGCGCGCGTGGCAGCCTGCTCGAAATCGGGTGCGGCGCGGGGCGTTATACGCGCTCCTTTCTATATTATCGCCCAGAGTTGCAACTCCATGGCTGCGATATTTCGCATACCGCGCTGGCCGAAGCGCGCGCTGCCGACGCCACAGGCAAGATAGAGTACAAGCTGGGCGATGCGCTTGACCTGCCTTACGCGGATAACAGCTTCAACATCGTGCTTCTCTTTGATGTCTTCGAGCACGTCACTGATGTGGGGAAGGCGGCTGACGAAGTAGCCAGGGTGCTGAAGCCTGGCGGGGTCTTCCACTGCTTCGTACCTTGCGAAGGAAATCGCCGCACAGTCTTCTCAATCCTACGGCATAGCAAGCGCATTCCGATCCACAGGTGGAAGCGTGACCACATAGGCCACATCCAGATACTGACCACAGGCCAGATGAAGCGCGGACTTGAGCAGCGCGGCCTGCACGTCACAGATGTCACCTTCTCTTTCCACCTCCTCGGCCAGATACACGATCTAGCCGACTACTGGCGGCGCGAAATGCTCTCCAAAAAGAGCCTACCGCCGTGGCAGCGTACCCTTGTGAAAGCCGTTAGCCGTGCGGTCTTCATCCCTACATGGCGGCTGGCCTACTTCGAAGACAGCTGGCGGCGGCATGACCCAAAGGCCATTGGAGTGCATATAACTTGCGTGAAAGTGTCTCGTAAGGCGTAATGCGTACCGCGTGAGGAGTCGGGCGACAGTAGTAGCTTTGCTTTCAGCTTACACAAGACGCGTTATGCATTTTATGTTAGCTTCCATGAGACGTAACCTCAACAGACAAATCATATTCGCGCTGGTCGGTGCGCTTGTCGTGCTGTTGGCTGCCTGGTTTCTGCCTCTGCCCAGGCTCGTTTCGGGTGAGGAAGAGCTTATTGGAGCGCGCATGCCCCAGACTCGGGCGACAGTGGGGGCGGCAAAAGAGGCATTCGACAAGGCGCAGACAGGATACACTGCTTATGTCAAGACACATGACATGAGCGCGCTCCTTGTGAATGTGCGAAGCGACATCAAGAACGCCCAGGCAGAGAGTAGCAACCCTCCGCGCCTGCTCGCTCTGCGCGACACTGCTACCCAGGTGAAAGATTATCTCACAGTCTTACAGAACTACGCACAGGCGGGCGAGCCGTACTTTAGAGCTCTACAAAACTACGATTCGGACCTGATGGGGTGGACGCGCTCGCTGGGGGCCAACACGGAGCAGTTCAGGCGCGCTACCTTCCCGATTGCCGACCACCTCAGACTTTACCCCAGACCCGTAGGAGATCTGTCGCCCGACATCCCATGGGTAACGGCAGCACAGGTACTTTCACAGACACAGGCACTTGCGGCTCATATCACCGCGCTCAGTCCTAGTCCCGCAAGCGGGTCGCGCCAGGAGGCGATCAGCAGCATCAGCAGCGACGTGACCAACAGCTGGAATATGGGGCGCTCTATAGAGCGCATAGAGAGCTTGCATAACGAATATTACAGGGTGCTGCAAAACTACGATGCGAATATTCAGGCCGCAGCCACAAACAGTAATATCGCAGGCACATCACCAGGCAAAGCGCTGATCGCCACCGGCCTTGATCTGATAGTTGGAGCGGTCACCCTCGGCGGGCTGATGGCCCTCTTCCTTCCGCATCGCAAAACACAGAATGAAGAGGCGCAGAGTTGAGCGGCCTGGCGACAGGGCAAGCTCTGGATTCCACCACTTCATCTCAGGTAGCTGCACAGGGCAGTAAAACAAGTCCCCTCTCCTGGCTCCAGTCGGAAAGAGCCGCCCTGACAGGGATGCTGGTAGCCCTCGGCATTTACTACCTTATTCCGGGGCTTGCACCGGCGATAATTGGTGGCGGGATTTTCTTCCTCCTCACTCTCTACCGTCCCGACCTACAGTTAGCCATTATCCCGCTGGCTGCCCCTCTCTTTTACCGCCCTCGCTACATAGGTAGCCTCTATTTTTCGCTCGCCGAGTTCGCCATAGTCTGCGGCGCGGCAGCATGGGCTTTGCGTGATGGTTGGACGTTGCTGCGCGCGCGCAGCTTGTCCGCGATAAGTGAGATGGTCCGGCAACCGGCGGTCTGGCTTGCCGTTGCTCTTGGCGTGATCGGGCTGATCTGGCTGCTGGTGCCTCCACCGGACCGGCGCAATGTCGCCTTGCGCGACTTCCGATGGAACATAGTCGAGCCTCTCCTCTTCTTTGCTATGATGCTGCGCTGGCTGCGTACTGAGCGCGACCTCTGGAGGATGATGGGCGCATGGCTGATCGCGGCAGCCCTCGTTGGGCGCGAAGGAATCGAGCAATATCTTTTCGGACAGACAGCGCAGATGGAAGGGGTGGGGCGCGTGGTGGGGGTTTATCCAAGCGCCACAGCATTGGGCATTTACCTGGGACGCGCGCTTGCTCCGGCGATTACGCTGGCCTTCTTTCTTCCGGTGAAGTGGAGGCTCTGGAAGATTGCCGCCGCCTTACTCTCCGTGGTGATAGGGCTGGGGGTGGTTTTCAGCTTTGCGCGTGGAGCATGGGGCGGCGTCTTTGTGGCGCTGCTCGTGGTGGCGATCATAAGCCGCAGTCGCTGGTTGCTAAGCGCTCTGGGAGCGGCCTTCTTGCTGGGCCTGGCCTCTCTACCCTTCATACAGGTAGAGCGCATTACCTCGATCTTCAACTTCAGTGACAAGGAGAATACCGGCGTTGCACGCACGCAGATTTGGGCGGCTGCGCTGCGTATATTGCGTGATCACCCATTCACAGGCATCGGGCAGGACCAGTTTCTTTACCAGGACCCGAAATATGGAGTGCCGCAAGCCCGCTTGCTGATTACCTCGCACCCACATAACTTTATACTGGATTTCTGGCTCAGGCTGGGAGTGCCGGGGCTTACCTGGGTCTTTGCCGCGCTGGGTTATTTCTTCTGGCAGTCGCTACAACTCTGGAAGCGTCACAGCAACACCGAGCTAGGCGCTCTAACTCTTGCCCTCATAGCCTCGATGATAGACTTCGCCCTGCACGGCCTCCTCGATATGGCCTACTTCACAATGGACCTCTCGCTCACTTTCTGGCTGACCTTCGGACTGATGATACTGCTGAAAAGGCTGCCTGGCGATCAGGTATCAGCTACTAACCCCTAACCCCTAACCCCTATCGTTACGCGTTCGCCTCCTCGCGGTGCTTGCGTGCGGACTCTATTACTTTGTCGGCTACATGAGCAGGTACGGCGTCGTAGTGGTCGAACTGCATAGAAAAGGTGCCGCGACCCTGAGTGACCGAGCGCAGGTCGCTTACGTAGCGTTGTACTTCAGCGAGCGGGGCTTGCGCCTCAACCAGAGTAAAGCCATTGCCTTGCGGGTTCATACCAAGCACCCTACCGCGCCTACTATTCAGGTCCGACATGATGTCGCCTGTATAGTTGTCGGGCACCGTGATACGCAGCAGCATTACAGGCTCCAGCAGCACAGGATGACCTGCCTGCAACCCCTCTTTGAACGCCTGTGATGACGCCAGCTTGAACGCCATTTCTGAGCTATCCACCGGGTGGAAGCTGCCATCATAAAGCACAGCCTTCACATTCACAACCGGATAGCCTGCCAGCACGCCCTCGGTCAAGGCTTCCCTTATTCCCTTTTCCACAGCAGGGATAAAGTTCTTGGGCACCACGCCGCCCACGATCCTGTCGCCGAACTCAAACTCGCCTTCGTGCAGCGGCTCAAGCTCAAGGACTACATCAGCAAACTGGCCGTGCCCGCCCGTCTGCTTCTTGTGGCGGTAGTGGGCGCGATCTACACGTGAGGTGATAGTCTCACGGTATGGCACTACAGGCAGGCCAACCGTTACATCTACCCCGAACTTGCGCTTCATCCTATCGGCAGTGATTTGCACGTGGCTTTCGCCCATTGCTGAGACAATCGTCTGCCCGGTAATTGGGTCTTTGCCTGTGCGTAGAGTGGGGTCTTCCTCCAGTATGTTGTGGAGGGCGGTGCCCATCTTGTCGAGGTCGGCCTTGGTGCGCGGCGCGATAGCAGCGGAGAAAACAGGCTCAGGAAAATCAATAGGAGCAAGAACAAGCGGGTTGCCGACGGCACAGAGTGTATCGCTTGTCTGTGTCTCGGCCAGCTTCACCACCACGCCTATATCCCCAGCGGCGAGCCGCTGGACGGGAAGCTGTTCTTTGCCACGTTGTACGTAGACTTGTCCTATGCGTTCCTCCATATTACGCGTTGAGTTGAGGACATGGCTGTCTGAGTGGAAACTGCCTGAGAATACCCGCAGATACGTCTGCTTGCCGAACTGGTCGCGTATCGTCTTGAAAACGAGCGCAGTTAGGGGCGAGGAGTCGGCGGGTTTTAGAGCCACCTCTTCCCCAGTTGCAGCGTTGGTGGCGGTAGTGGCGCCAAGCTCCGAGGGAGAAGGCGCGTAGGCCACAATGCCATCAAGAAGTTGGGTCATACCAACATTGAGCAAACCCGATCCGCAGAAAACAGGCACAATGCTGCCGGAGCGTACGCCCACCTTGAGCGCAGCTACCAGCTCGGCCCCAGTTAGCTCTTCGCCCTCAAGGTACTTCATCGTGAGGTCGTCGTCTGTTTCAGCGATTACTTCGGTGAGCCAGTCGAGGCCACGTTTGGCGTCCTCTTTCATATCGTCTGGAATGCCGGCCTCTGTGAACTTCCCACTTGTGTTGCCAGGCTCGAAGATGAAGGCTTTCTGGGCGAGCAGGTCTACTATCCCTCGGAACGACTGCTGGGAGCCTATCGGCATCTGCACCGGAGCGCACTTGCGGCCCAACACCTCCTGTATAGAGTGGAAAGCCATATGGAAGTCAGCGTTTTCACGATCCATCTTGTTGACGAAGATTATGCGAGGGCAAGAACGCTCTTCGGCGTACTTCCACATCTGTTCTGTGCCCACTTCGACGCCCGCTGAGGCATCCACCAGCAGGAGCGATGTATCTGAAACGCTCATTGCAGCCTTGGCCTCGCCAACAAACTCGGCGTAACCGGGGCAGTCAATCAAATTGATCTTATTACCCTGCCACTCTACAGGCGCAACGGCAAGCTGCACTGAGATATGTCGCTTGATCTCGTCGGGATCGTAATCCGAAACGGTATTGCCTTCGTCAACGCGGCCCAGGCGCGAGCTGGCTTTGGCGGAGAAAAGCATCGCCTCAAACAATGAGGTCTTGCCGGAACCACCATGCGAAAAGAGGCCGACATTGCGAAGTTGGGCTGTAGTGTACTCATTCATAACGAGCTAGAATCCTCCTGCAGTAAGGGTTTGAGGAAGTCAAGCGTGCCCCGCACGTGCCTTTATTATACTCAGGGGAGTTTTCTATGCAAGGTGTGTTATAAACGGTCTGGACTTATCAACTTGACTGAGCCCCTCCGAGCGCGTATAATTCTATGTTGAAGATTAATAGCCCTGCTTCGAAAAAGCGGGCGTTGGGACCTTTGGGAATACAATGATAGACGAGAAATTACAAAGTATAGAGCAGCGCTATGTGCAGCTTGAGGAGATGATGGCCGGGCCGGAGGTGGCTACTGATCCGAAGCAGCTAATGGACCTGGGGCGCGAGCGTGTCGAGCTTCAGGACCTGGTCGAGGCGTACCGGCGTTACCGAGACACATCGCACGAGATTACAGAGACCGAGAGCTTGCTGCGAAGCGACGGCGCGGACCCTGAGCTTGCTGAGCTGGCCCACGCTGAGATCGAGCGGTTGCAGAAAGAACGCAACGCTTACATGGATGAGATCAAGCGCCTGCTCCTGCCTAAAGACCCAACCGACGACAAGAACGTGATCATCGAGATCAGGGCGGGGGCAGGTGGCGACGAGGCGGCTCTCTTCGCCGCCGAGCTGTTCACCATGTACGTACGCTACGCCGAGAAGCGGCGCTGGAAAACCGAGGTCCTTTCGAGCAACCCCAGCGGCATCGGCGGCATGAAGGAAATCATTTTCGAGGTAAAGGGGAAGCGCGCATACAGCCACTTCAAGTTCGAAAGCGGCGTGCACCGCGTGCAACGCGTACCCGTCACCGAGTCGCAGGGGCGCATTCACACTTCTACCGCCACAGTTTCGGTCATGCCGGAGGCTGACGAGGTTGACGTAGAGTTGCGTGATGAGGAGATCAAGGTAGATGTATACCGCTCCGGCGGGCACGGCGGCCAGAGCGTAAACACAACCGACTCGGCGGTGCGCCTCACGCACATACCAACGGGTGTGGTGGTTATCTGCCAGGATGAGCGAAGCCAGCTAAAGAACAAGATCAAGGCCATGACTGTGTTGCGCTCGCGCCTCTACGAGATGGAGCTTGCGCGGCACCAGCAGGAGCTTGGCGATGAGAGACGCCTGCAAGTTGGCACCGGCGATCGCTCCGAGAAGATACGCACATACAATTTCCCCGACGACCGCGTGACCGATCATAGGGTGAAGCTCACCCTGTCGGGCGTGCCCCGCATCTTGCAGGGTGACATAGACAGCTTCATCGAGACGCTGAGGCTAAACGACCAGGCCGAGCGGCTTCAGGCCGCGGGCCTTGCCACAGGGTAAAGAGCCACATGACGATAGCAGAGGCGCTTGGGCAGGGGTCGAAGCGCCTTTCATTCTTCTCCTCTACACCCCGCCTGGACGCGGAAGTGCTCCTCGCCCACCTCCTCCAAACGGGTCGCGCATCCCTGCTCGCGCACGCCACAGACCGGCTTTCCGAGCCTCAGGCTGTAGATTTCGAGCTCCTAGTCGAGCGCAGAACGCAGGGGGAGCCGGTGGCTTATCTCACCGGACACAAGGAGTTCTACGGCCTCGATCTTTACATCACTCCCGATGTGCTTGTGCCCCGGCCGGAGACTGAAAGCGTAGTTGATGCCTGCTTAGCAGCATCGCTCGATGGCGAAAGTAGCCAATTGGCCGATATAGGCACTGGTAGTGGTGCTATAGTGGTTGCGGTTACTAAAAACAGGCCCCTATTGCGGGCTTATGGCGTCGAGATTTCACCTCAGGCTCTTGAAGTAGCACGGAAGAACTGCGAACTGCATGGCGTTTCGGACCGCATCACCCTCTATCTGGGACATCTACTCCAACCTTTACCCGGTAAGGTGGATGTGATAGCAGCCAACCTGCCGTACGTCTCACCCGGCGAAGCGTCTCCAGAAGTGGCTACCTGGGAGCCGAAGGTGGCTGTATTTGGCGGTGGGGAGGACGGCACGGCGCTGATCCAGGAGTTCCTCGCCGCCGCGCCCGATTATCTCTTGCCGGGGGGTACTGTCGTGATGGAAACCGCCTACTCTCAAGGCGCGCTAGTGTCCAGCCTGGCACGTGAGGCCTTCCCGAATGCAGCAGTAGAGGTGCGTAAAGACCTGGCGGGCCTCAACAGAATAGTTGTAATAAAGAGTTAACGCTATGACAATCAAGCTCCTTGCCCTCGACCTCGACGGCACCCTTTTCGGCGATGACCTTATCATTTCAGAGCGCACCCGCGCGGCTATAAGCACATCGCGGGAGATGGGCGTGCTGGTTACGATAGCCACTGGCCGCATGTTCCGGTCCGCACGGCAGGTTGCCGCCGATCTCGGAATAAGCGCGCCGATGATCTGCTATCAGGGCGCAATGATCCGCCACAGCAACACAGGGGAGACCCTTTATCACAAGACTGTGCCCATGGAACTAACCCGCGCCATAGTTGATGAGACAGAGCAGCGGCGGCTACACCTGAACCTCTATCTGGACGACAGCCTCTATGTAGCGCGTATGTCGCCCGAAGCAGCATTCTACTCAAGTATCAACCTCGATCTGCCGGTGAACGAGGTGGGCGATCTCAACAGGTGGTTGGATAAACAGGGCGGAGCTGAGCCTACCAAGCTGGTGATAGTCACCAACCAAAGCGACACCGATGAGACGCTACGGCTCTTTACTGAGATTTACGGCGACAGCTTGCAGGTAACCAAATCACACCCCCGCTTCACAGAGTTCACCAACGTAGAGTGCTCCAAAGGGCGCGCCCTTGCCTTCCTCGCAAACCGGTGTGGGGCGGCACAGGACGAGGTCATGGCGGTCGGCGACGGCCACAACGACCAGGATATGATCGAATGGGCGGGCTACGGGGTGGCTATGTCTACCTCCCCCGGGCCTCTGCTGGAAGCGGCCCGCATAATAGCCCCTCCCTTGTGGGAAGATGGAGCCGCAGATGTAATCGAGCGATACATCTGTAGCGCATAAGGCAGAGCGCGCTGCGCGGAGCAGACCTCTGGGGCAGACCCGGTCCTGATTTGCCCTAACCAATTTAGATGCGTTTTGTCCACTTCTAGCGGTCGGGCGAGATGATCGTTCTGTATGTCGGCGACGACAACAGCCCGCTGAATATGCTGGAACAGGCGCTCGGCAAGCAGTTTGTGGGCAGGTAAACCCCTGCGTTTTCGTGGGAGTGGCTGCTTAAGAAGTAAGGGCGCACAGACTATGCGCCCTTACAGTGCTGCATCTTCTATTTGGCGATTGCGAGTTGCTCGGTCCCTTTATTTAGGTGCGGCGTCCAGCAGCGCGGTAGGAGATGAAGCCGAGCGTCGCCAGGGCTGCGCCCAGCAGAGCCAGCCAGTATGCACCAATGCCTCCACCCTGGCCGGTGCGCGGCATTCCAGGGGAACCACCAATGGGGCCAATGGGGGGCGCGCCTGCTATAGCCGGGTTTACCTGGCCGCACAGGGCTGCGCCGGAGCTTGCGTCATCTGAACTGACCTCGACATACCAGCGCCCAAACTCCACTTCAGCAGGGAGTTCGGTGACTACCTGGCCCTCTCCGTTGGCGCCGATCTGCACGGCAGACAAAGAGTAGAGAACCGCCCCGCTGCAACTGCCGTCGCGGATAGCAGCCTGGTAACCGGCTCCCGCCTTCATGTTGACTAGCAGCATTGTGATTCGGGTGCCGCCACCCGCGAGCCGCTCGAATGTGGCGCTACTTGCTTGGGTGCCTTCCACGACTTTCCCCCTCGGACTGAGCTCGGCCATTGCGTAGATATTTGCGTTTTGCTGTGCGCCCGCGGAAGGCACGTTCAGAGCGTAGCTTGCCACACCTGTCACAAGACTGAAGGCCACTATAAGTATCCTGAATTTTGTACCTGGGTGATACATTGTATTCTCCTTTCTGAAAAGCGGCTGATAGCACCTACCATAAAGGACGAAGGCGGGCAGCAGAAAGTTCCAACGAGTATATTCTACTCATAAGCTCGCCCGGTAACTCGGGTGACTCGGCCAGCGCTGCGGAGCCGACATCCTTACAGGCAGCGCCCGCGAAGACGCATTTGTTTGAATCTCCAGGATAACAACATGCCGCTTACCTGGAAGCTGGTGAGCGCCTGACTAATCCGGTATGCGCTATCGGGCTCTTCTCATAACGTGCGGGCAAACGCATCTAAATTAAGCGCCAGCCCAACGACGTTGCGGCCAAAGCTTCTTTGTCATTCCGCCCCTTCGCTCCTCAGCGGCGGAATGACAAACCAGAGAGGGTCCATGGCTACATGTGTTGACCTTCAATTTAGCTGCAATCTGCCCCGTAATCCACGCAGTTCGTCGTGTCCTACAGGCTGACTCTACGTTATAATAGAAGAGTATGAAGGCTGAAGCTTCAAAGAGAGCGGGCCAGCCGAGCAGCGCAACACCGCTGACGGCTGACGATGCCACAGATACGGGTACAAACGACCCGAACGGAACGGTTGAGAGTTTCATTATGGGCAGCGATATGCCGGAGAGCGATAGCCCCAGCGCGAGCCCCGCTCAATTTGAAGCTGTCCGCGACACTGCAACTACCGTGACTGCGCTTCCACGCCCGCAAGCCCTACCTGTCACGGCACGCCCGTCATGGCAGCAGATAGCAATGCCCAACTTCAACATAGATGACAAGCTGGGGCGTATTCTCCTCTCGATTGTGCTGTCGGTGCTTCTCTGGTTCTACGTGGTAAATCTCGAAAACCCTGAGCAAACAACCCAGTTCCCCGGGCTAAACGTTGAGGTCCGAGGCATAGGGAGCAACCTGAAAGTGGTCAGCACGGTCCCAACAGTAGATGCAAGTGTGCAAGCGCCCCAAAATGTGATGAATACACTGCAAAAGTCGGACATACGCCCTTACATAGACCTTACCGGCCTGGAAGGCGGCGTCTACAAGGAGGTGCCAGTCCGCGCACAGATAACAGGCAATCAAACAGGCAATGTGCAGGTCTCCTTCGCGCCTTCACGCCTGGAGGTGCAGCTCGAAGTGCAAGCTACGCGAACTTTTTCCGTAAGTGTGCAGACCAACGGCACGCCCCCGGTCGGCTATGGATTAGAGCCAACCGCCGACCAGGTTCAGCCCACGCAGGTGCGCGTCAGCGGCAACCAGGAAGCTATAAGCCGCATCAGCCAGGTTGTAGTGCCCGTTGATGTCGAAGGTAAAGCGGTCACTCAAACGCAGAGCGAAAAGCCGCGCGCTTACGACAGCGACAAGAAGGAGATCACAGGGCTGACCTTCGATCCACCCACCGTGCAGGTAGTCGTACCTGTTAAGCTCCTCTTCAATTACAAAGTGGTGCCTGTGCGCGTGCCCCTTCAAGGTCAACCCGCACCAGGCTATAGAGTGTCGGCGATCGTGATGAACCCAAATAACGCCACTATTTGCTGCTCGCCGGGTGTGCTGGACCCCGTACAGTTCCTTGAGACCAATCCTGTCTCCATAACGGGCACTACATCAACAGTAGAGACAACTACTCAGCTTATCCTTCCCACAGGCGTAGACCTCTATCCGGGGCAAACCAAAGACGTGAGCGTTACGATCAGCGTGGAGGTTTTGGAGACAACCTTGCAGTTATCGGTCGCACCATCTGTAGATGGGCTGCCCAACGGCTACGCAGGGGTGATCTCACCCGGCAAGATGGACCTGACGCTGGCGGGCACATTCTCGCAGTTGCAGAGCCTGAGGCCAACGGATGTCCGTGCTGTAGTTAACATGCAAGGGCGCGGGGCTGGCACGTATGACGTGCAGCCTCAAATACTTGTGCCTCAAGGAGTGAAAGTAGTGGCCTCGTCGCCCATTTCGGTGAGCGTTACGCTGGTAGCGCCGACGCCACTCCCACCTACCCCCACGCTGACAGAGCAGCCAACCACAACACCTGCCTTCACTCGTACACCCGAAGCTACTAATCCCGCGAGTACAGTAGCTCCAACAAAGGCGCTCGCAACTCCAACGCTCACACCGGTAGTACCCACTGCGACCGGCACAACCCTGCCTTCCGTTACTCCTACACATACTCCATCGCCCACGGCGACCGCGCCCGCCACGCCAACCGCAACGCCACAGCCCTCGCAGCGTACCCCAGAACCAACTCTCTCTGCGGCTGCAACAGCCGCTCCCTGAAACCCTAAACAAAGTGAGGCATTTTACCTGGTGGCATACAACCTGGACGATACGGCTCTGCGGCGACTAGATGCTCGCTGTATGCACCATCTTTCTCCCCTGCCACAATCCTGAACGCTTACGTTGCCTTGCATTAGCAACTACGTCCTGGAAGCCCTGTTGTGTATAATGAGTAGGGAAGCAATCACTGTTGGGCGAATGACCTGTATATATCGCGCTGTGAAAGATAATGCGCACCTGTATAGACGCGCTTTTCCCATGTATGGAGGAGAGAAAAAGTAAATGTGTGGAATAGTTGGATACGTCGGCGCGAAAGAGGCCATGCCTGTAATCTATGAAGGTCTATGCAATCTCGAGTACAGAGGGTACGACTCTGCTGGGATCGCGGTGCAGAAGAATGGTAAGATCGAGCGGCGCAGAGCAGCGGGCAAGCTAAGTAATCTGCAAACAGTCCTGCAAGATGAGCCTCTTTCCGGTCATTGGGGCATGGGGCATACGCGGTGGGCTACACATGGTAAGGTAAACGAGGCAAATGCCCACCCCCACCGCGACTGCACAGGCGACATAGTGGTAATACAAAACGGCATAGTAGAGAATTACTTGCCGCTCAAAGAAATGCTCAAGCGCGAAGGGCACGAGTTCCACTCAGAGACTGACACCGAGGTGCTGCCACACCTTCTGGAGAAGTACATCAAAGAAGGCGCACCTGACCTTGAAGAAGCCATGCGCCAGATGCTCGGCGTTATCAAGGGGTCGCACGCTATCGTCGCTATGCGCGCGGAAGAGCCTGAGTCCCTTGTGGCGGCACGGCTCGGCAACGCCGGCGGCGTGGTAGTCGGCTACGGTGATAGCGAGATGTTTGTAGCTTCTGACCAGCCCGCGATACTTCAGCACACGCGCCGCCTCGTCTTTCTGGAGCCAGGCGAGATAGCAGTCATCACCCGTACAGGAGCCAAATACAGCCGAGGGGACGGCACACCTGTTGAGAAAACACCGCATATGGTGGCATGGGATCCGATCAGCGCGGCCAAGGGCGGTTATAAGCACTTCATGCAGAAGGAGATATACGAGCAGCCCAGGTCGCTGACCGACACTCTCCGAGGCCGTCTCGATGTGGAGCGCTCCAGAGTTGACCTTGAAGGGTTAGCCTTTAGCAGGGAAGAGCTGAGGCAGTTCAAGAAGATCACGATTCTTGCCTGCGGCACAGCGTGGCACGCCGCCCTCGCCGGCAAGTATATCTTCGAGGAGTTAGCGCGTATACCTGTAGAAGTGGAGTACGGCTCTGAGTACAGGTATCGCAATCCGGTCGTCGAGCCGGGCACACTGGCTCTAGCAATTACCCAATCGGGTGAAACAGTAGACACCCTCGAAGCGATGGCTGAAGCACGCGCAGGCGGCGCTCGGTTAGCAGCAATCGTCAATGTGGTGGGGAGCCAGGCTGACCGCATATCCGAGGCTAAGATCCACGTCCAGGCAGGGCCGGAGATCGCGGTAGCCAGTACGAAGGTATATACAGGCATGCTGGCGGACCAGCTAATGCTGGCGATGGCGCTCGCTGAGGCGCGCGGCAGCCTCGACCCTGAACGGGCCGCGCAGATTATAGACGGGCTACTGCGCTTGCCCAATCAAGCAGGAGAACTGCTGGGCGACGACGCGCAGTATGATGAGCTTGCAGGCAAGATATACGACGCGAGCGACATGCTATACCTGGGACGCGGCATCAACTTCCCCACCGCCCTTGAAGGCGCCCTCAAGATAAAGGAGATAAGTTACATCCACGCCGAAGGCTGCCCGGCAGGCGAGATGAAGCACGGCATAAATGCTTTGATTGACCATACGCTGCCTGTGGTCTGCATCGCGCTGCAAGACCGAGTTTACAGCAAGATGTTGAGCAACATTGAGCAGGTAAAAGCCCGTGATGGCAAGGTGATAGCTATCGCCACCGAGGGCGACAGTGATATCAGGGATAAGGCCGATGAGGTCATTTATCTGCCGCCTGTTGACTATCTACTGTCACCTATCCTGGCGGTAATGCCATTGCAGGTGCTCGCCTACAAAGTGGCGGTGCGCCGGGGAGCCGATGTAGACCAGCCTCGCAACCTCGCCAAGTCGGTGACGGTCGAGTAGGTTATAGCAGGTAGCCACGGGCACCCCCAATGCACCCTCACCCCATGCCCCTCTCCCATGAAGGGAGATGGGGCTTTGCTTTGTTGGTGTGGGAGAGGCAAGGGAGAGTCATGTAACCTCTATGTGGTGAAGGGAGGGGGCTTTGCTATGTGCGTGGACCACACGGCTTCTCTGCGGACGAGCCTGCCTGCGCCTGTGCTCATACGCCTGTAGCGGAACTCTTGCTTTTAGCTGAGGCTCTGGTAGTGCATGAGCACAGGCGCAGGCATCTGTAGCGGCTCTTTAGCGGTGTTGCTGTTCACAACTTGCTCGGTGGCGAGGCATGTAATCACATGCGTGAGGCCATCCAGTTGGCGGGCCAGCCTGCTTATGGTGCGCCGCGCCTGGTCATCCGGCACCACTCCTTCAATATAGGCGACGCCATCCTCCACTTCGCACATCACAGCATCTATATCGGGCGATACAACGGCCACGATGCCACGCACGCGCCGTGCAAGCTCCTCATCTTTATTGCTCATCTCTCCCTCCTTCTACACCCTGCCGACGCAAAATAGTTCGCGTTCACGTCCCTTTATAGAGCTATTTGGCAAGTTCTGTGCCAGAGAAGAAGGAAGAAAAGGAACATTACCCCTGTTACGGAGTCAACGTCAACACACTCTCCTTGTTGGCGTCTATCTGCTGCTGTGTATAGAGGAGAGGGTTATACTGGTAATTCTGCCAGGGAGTAAGCATATCGCTAAAGTGCTTGCTGAATGGCTGGCCCGACTCCCCACCCGCCAATATGCCTAGCGACTTGCTCCAATCACCGGCGTCGATAATCATCCTGTACGACTGGTAGCTGGACACCGAAAAGGGTTCCACAAGCGAGAAAGTGCCAACCGACACAGTAGTTTGGTCGCCCCCGATAGGCACGCTCGGCAGGTTGAACATCGCTCCAATCACCGGCTGTGAGCCAAAGGGGTGGGCAGGCGTAACGGTATGTATTTGGCCCCACTGCCAATCCTGTATAGTGCCGCCGAGCGCACCTGTCAGATCGCTGACAGCCGAAGTAAGGCTCGCCAGGAGGATGTCGTCACGTGTCTCTTTCTGAGGGGTCTCTTTGCGGTCCCAGAGCGGGTCTTGCGGCTTATCGAGCAGCTGCTCGAAGCTCTGGAGCACAGTGCTGCCTTCTATATCCAGATACTCACCAAAGAGGTCCAGGCCCAGGTTATCGCTATAGGTCTCGCTCAACGCCTTCTGAGCAGTGACTTCATAGATAGCAGCGGCTGCGCTGTCGGGCTTGAGGTCGCCGTTCCAGCCCTGGAACATCTTGGCTGCCTGTTGCGTTGGCGCATCTGTGGGCTTGAGGGCTGCAAGCTCATCACCAACCTTCTTTGCCAGTTCGGAGCTTGTGTCCATCTGTATATTCTTGAAGTCGTCAATACTCAGCCTATCCTTAGCCTTGAGGAGCTCAGTGATACGTGAGATGCGCCAGGGGGGTGCCCACTCGCCGCGAAACTGATACTTGTAGTCGGGGCCATAAGGCTTGTTATTAGCAGTCGCCACAAAGCCCTCAGGGGGGTTATACGCGCGCGGCAGGGCATCGAACGGGATATAGCCATTCCAGTCGTACTCCCCTGTCCAGCCGGGCACAGGCACCGACCCATCGCCCTTCTTGCGTAGCGGTATATTACCTGTCATCTGGTAGCCGATATTCCCCTGCGTATCTGCGTAAACGAAGTTCTGGCCGGGAATACTCCAACCTTGAAGTGCCGCGCGGAACTGCTGCCAATTGGAGGCGGTCTGCAAATTATATACAGCCTCGAGGAGATGACCGGGCTGCGCGCCACTCCACTGCAATGCCCAGGGACCCGGAGACTTGACGCCCAGGGTGGCAGTCACTGGCAGCACATCGCTGATGATCGGCCCGTGATCGGTGACCCGCACAGTCTGAGTGACAGGCGCGCCCTCTTTTACTTTGATCGTCTCAGTATAAATCTTGAGGGGAAGCCAACTGCTGCCGGAGGCATACTGGCCTGGGTGCCCGCTCGGATCAAGCTTTTCGATAAAGACATCCTGCACATCAGCGCCCACGTTGGTAACGCCCCAGCTGATATTCTGATTGTGCCCTGTGATGATGCCGGGCGCCCCCGCGAAGCCAAAGCCCTCAGCATTGTATTTGCCGTCAGTGGTTGACAGGTGAACCTGATACCAGATAGAAGGAGAGCGCACTCCCAGGTGAGGGTCATTGGCGAGCAGCGGCTTGCCTGTAGTGGATTTACTACCAGCAACCACCCAGTTGTTCGAGCCGATATCACCCAGGCCGAAGCTGGGCAGCACAGGGCGTATTTTGTCGCTGTAGGCTTTGAGGGCAGGGAGAACACTGCCGGTATTTGCCCCGGGAACGACCACGGGTGCATCTTTAGGGTAGCCTGGAAGTAGCTCGGCGGTGATGTCCGGCCCCAGGTTAGAGAGGAGGTCAGCGGTAAGAAGGTCGTTGCTCCAGGTCTGTGTCAGGTCCCAGGCTTGCACTTTGCCGAAAGTAAGGGTATCAACAGGCTGCCATTCCTCGACTTTCGCGCCCAAAAAGCCAAACTCAAGAGGCAGCGAGTCGCTATGTGCGCGGATAAACTCGTTTACTCCTCGTGAATATGCTTCGAGAGCGGAGCGCACCTGGGGCGCTGTCTGCGCCCATTCAGCCTCAGCAGCACGCCTGAAGCCCACCGTGCGCAGGAAGCGGTCAGTATCGACCTGCGAGGGTCCAAAGTACTCGGACAGCCTGCCCTCGCCTACCGCACGGAAAAAGAACATCTGGAAGAGGCGATCCTGGGCATGCACGTAGCCCTCAGCCTCATAAAGGTCATTGATGTTGGCAGCGACGATATGAGGCACTCCGTAGATGTCACGAGTGACAGTGGCGGGTGCAGAGAGGCCGGGCAGCTTAAGAGTGCCACTGGTGGTGGGCAGAGTCTTCTGCACCGTGTAATAGGCGTAACCGATCCCGATAAGGATCAGCAAGAGCGCAACCGCCCCAACACCGAGCAACACTCGCTTAAGGGTAATACGCCTCCTGGGTGCTACGACCGGAGCAAGAGGGCTGGGTGAAGCTGCCGAGGTGCCGGACTCGCCGCTCGTGGTGGGTAGGGCCGTTGAAGCTTTACTCTGTGAGACAGTTCGAGCGCGGGAGGCTCCTGTGGAACGCGAGCCTTTACGAGAACCGGCCACGTTTGCTCCTTTCCTGGGTGCCAGATGAGAGGGCGACAAGGCGCAAGAGAGGTTGAGCAAAAGGGAGGTTGAGCTATGCCAACCTTCCGGGGAGCCGACGGTGAGATTCGAACTCACGGCCTGCTGTTTACGAAACAGCTGCTCTACCACTGAGCTACGTCGGCGAGCGCTCCATATTATACGTTGCGGGCAAACGGAGTGTCAACCACGCAGGCAGCTGTAAGCGTTCAGGGTCAGGGTGGAGCAATCCTCAAGAGGTATATGAGCGGGGTGTGCCCTCGCCTGCCCTCACCCCATGCCCTTCTCCCTTCATGGGAGAGGGGGGCTTTATTCCTGCTGAGTATCGGCGGCTATGCCCCTCCACCCCTACTCTGAACAGTTACCAAGGGCTTAATAACAAGGGTTTACCGGCCCATGGCCCAAAGGTACCGGAAGAAGAATAGTACCCGTAATGTGACTATCGGGCCATTTGAGGATGGCAGCCATTGTGCTATAGTTAGGTTGAGAGATAAAGTAAGAGCAACTGAATATATCGTGCTCCTACAATAAAAGAGAGACCTGCGGGGGTCTCTCTTTTGTTTAACACTGCACCGCAGTCTTCATTCAAAAAATGGAAGGGCTGCGACTATATATTCGGCTCCATCTCTATGTAAAGAATGCTATGCCACGGGATCACGAAGTCGTAGGTTTTCCCCCCACGCTCGCTCCCTTCCTCGCCGTGAGCTACTGCCCGCACATATTGCTCCTCGAATCTGAGGTCGCCTTGTATCCAGGATATACGCTCTTCATATCCTGGACCTGTTCCCGACTCGTTGCGTGGGCGACGGGCTGCTTTGTAGTAAACTTTACCTGCCGGCATATCAACCTCCTGTATTCCTATCCGTAGTCTGTATTCGGTAATCCGCACACAGGTAGATACTGTTAAGAACTATGACGCGCCCTATAGACCAAGATCCCCCGATATCTCTTGCAGAGCTTTTACCACAAAATCTACGTGCTCATCGAGAGGACGGCCAAGCTCCTGCGCGCCTTGCGTTACATCTTCGCGGCTCACGTTGCGAGCGAAGCCCTTGTCTTTCATCTTCTTCAGCACCGAGCGGGCGTCTACTTCTGCCAGAGTTTTGCCGGGTTTTACTAATGCAGTAGCAACAATGAGACCACACAGCTCATCGCAAGCAAAAAGCGCATGGTCCTGAAGCGCAGTACGCTGTACACCAGTATACGAAGCGTGTGACAGTACGGATCTTACAAAGTCCTCCGGCCAGCCCCTTTCGAGCAAGCTTGCGGCTCCCGCTGATGGGTGTTCTTCGGCGGAAGGGTGTATTTCCCAGTCCCAATCGTGGATGAGGCCCAGCGCACCCCAGTATTCTTCGTCGGCTCCGTAATAGTTAGCGTAGGCCCGCATCGCGCCCTCTACAGCGAGCATGTGCTTGCGCAGACCCTCATTTTGCACGTTCTCCCTGACCAGCTTCCATGCGTCCTCTCGTCTTTTATCACTGAGGCCTGGCGCATCAACAGACATCGTCGATTACCTCCTTGCGCAATTTATTAACGATATTCGCAGTAGTTTGTTAGGACCGGCAGGCCGATGCCAGCCCAGGTTCGATATAGCAGCATCGCCTGGCGGTAAAGCCTGGGTGGGGGTTGACTGCCAACCCCACCCGGCTACTTGTCCTGGAACTTGGGATCAACCTGGCCTGTATCCGCCACCTGATAAATATCGGAGGCTGGGAAACGGTCCCAGTTGTTCTTCTTTATCGTGGCATCACTGTATCTCAGGGTAAGAATCTCCACAGTGGCTACTTGTCCTGACTTATCAGCAAGGGGATAATAGCCATCGAAGGCCACGCCGTTGTAGCTGAGGTCCGAACTCTGTAGGGCCTGTAGGTAGTCAAGAATGGCCTTCCTCGTGCCGTCTGCCAGGTTAAAGGTGTCGGGAGCGTCGAAAGAGATGACCAGGCCGTTGCCGCTATCGAACGACACATCCCGTATCTGCGAGCCTTCGGGTGCAGCAGAAAGCGCCATAACAGCCTGCGCTTCCCTGCTTCCGGCGGCATAGGCGGGCGTTCTGCTTGCGATGGAGACGTTGTTACCCCTCAAGCTGGAGCTTACCAACGCCAAGATCATGCAGCCTGCCGCCGCGAGGATGCCTATCAACATGAGGAGTTGCGGCCCATGCAGACGTTTCGACTTTGTCGCCGGCGGTCTCATGTGGGGGTGCCCATCTACCACTCCTCTACTGACCGCTGAACACAGCTACTTAGCTGTGTGTGCCGGCCCGCTCTTCCTATTCGCTGTGTGCTGCGATAAAGCCAAGAGCCTGCGCCCATGCGTCGCTTGAGGCGGCGGCAAAATCGGTTGCTTTGCGGTCGAAAAAGCTGTGCGGAGCACCCGGGTAGATGATAATTTTGTGCTCAACGCCCGCGCTGTCCAGTTCCTCATCGAGCTTGTGCACGTCGCTCGCAGGTATGCCCTGGTCCGCACCTCCAAAGAGTCCCAGCACAGGCACACGCATCTCTACTGCCTTCTCAAGTGCTGTACGCTCGCTGCCCGCGAACTTCCGGCTCATGCCCGCATAAAAGGCGATAATACCCGCAACACCGAGGTTCTCTGTGCCCACATGCAGCGCAAGCCCGCCGCCCATGCAAAAGCCCACAACGAAGGTCGAGCAGTCAGATGTAATACCGCGCAGGTAGTCGAGCGCGGCACGCACATCAGCAAGGAAGGAAGGCCACTGCATCTGCTGCACGTGCGTCATAAAATCAAAGGAGTCGTCACGCGAGCTAATGCCGGCTGTACGCCCGAAGTAGTCAATGGCTACAGCATCAATGCCCTTCTCGGCAAAGCGCATTGCCAGTTCCTTGTAAAACTGGTGCAACCCACGCACGTCAGGGAAAATGACCGCCTGTGATCTCACCTCCTGGCCTCCAGAATGGGCAGCATAGGCGGCGAAACGAGTGCCGTCCGCCGAAACCAGCTCTATATCCTTGCCATTCGCCTTACCGCTTGCTCCAGGTACATCGGGTGGTCGCGCATCATTGCCATAGCACATTGTCTCTTATATCCTTTCATGGTCTCTTCGTATATAGTACGTGCGCCTGCCCTGAATAAGATGTTGCGAGTGGCGCGTATAAGGAAATTATACTATGTGGACGCATGCCATGTAGGACAGCGTAGCGGGCTATCCAACTCGGTGGCTAACAAAAACACAAAGATGGAAGCCCGCCGAAACGAACGCCCCATCTTTGTGTTTAGTCTGTTGGTCGGGGCGCCGCGATTCGAACGCGGGACCTCTTGAACCCCATTCAAGTGCGCTACCGGGCTGCGCTACGCCCCGCCGACACGATTGCTATTATATCAAAGTGCCGGCAAACGTGCAAACATCTTTCCCCCTGTAAGGGTTCAGAATAGGGGTGTAGGGGCGTCCCTCCCCTCACCCCCAACCCCCTCTCCCTTCATGGGAGAGGGGGTTGGGGGTGAGGGTGCGTTGGGGGTGAGGGTAGGTGAGCGCCACCCCTTGAAGATTGCTCCACCTCAACTCCTCTAAAAATGCGGAGGGTAGTAGTATAGAGCGGTGCTAAATCACTCGTATTTTCATCGGTAATGGTGGCCCATAGGGTCATGGCCCACTCTGAATAGTTATTTCCCTTGTTCGCGCCCACTCTACAGGCTGAAACCAACGACCTACTTCTTGAAGATGCTTTTCAACGCGTAGAGGTTCACCTGCCTGTTCATTTCGGCTATAGACTCGGTTAGCGGGATACCTTTTGGGCAGACGCGCACACAGTTCTGGTCATTGCCGCAGTAGGCGATGCCGCCCTCTCCCAGTAGCGCCTCAAGCCGCTCCTCTGAGTGCATCGCGCCTGTTGGGTGGCTGTTATGCAGAAGCGCCTGGTTGATCGCTGCGGGGCCGATAAACGGCGAGCCCTCATTGAAGTTAGGGCACGCCTCCATGCAGGCGGTACAGGCCATGCAGGTGGAGAGTATGTACGACTTTTGCCGCTCGTTTTCGTTCATGCGCGGGCCAGGCCCCAGGTCGTACGTGCCGTCAATCGGTATCCAGGCATGTACCTTCTTGAAGGCCGCAAAGATCCTCGAGCGATCTACTATCAGGTCACGCACCACCGGAAAGGAGGTAAGGGGTTGGATGGTGATCGGCTGCGCCAGCTTGTCTACGAGGGCAGAGCAGGCCTGGCGCACTTTGCCGTTGATCAACATCGTGCAAGCCCCACACACCTCTTCGAGGCAGTTGCTCTCCCAGACTACCGCGTTGGTCGGCTTACCATCTGAGGTGACAGGGTTGCGCTGTATAGCCATCAGGCCGGAGATAATGTTCATCCCTGGCCGCCATTGCACTGCAAACTCCTCCCAACGCTGGTTGGCGTCGGGCTGGCCTTCGGGCTTGTCCTGGCGCAGGATTCTGAATGTGATAACGCGTGAGGCGTTGCCTGCGCCCGCGCCATTTTGTGATCCTTCTCTTTGCATTACCTGGGACATCGGCATCTCCACCTTCCAGTGAGTAGTTATGTCAGCTTATTTCTTCGCGGGCGCTGAGGTGACAGTCGCGCCACCTGGCGTGGCTCCAACTTGCGTCGCGCCACCTGCGCCGTTGCCGGCCGCACCGTTGGAGGCAGCCCCAATAGGAGAAGCCTGCGTTGCTTCCTGCACCGTTTCGGTCACGCTCTTATCCACGTCGTAGCGGCGGGGGCGCGGCTTGAGATATTGTATATCAACATCTTCGTAGCTGAACTCCGGTGCGGCTGTGGGGCCTGCGAACCGGGCTTTGGTAGTCTTGAGGAATCGCTCGTCGTCGCGCTCAGGAAAGTCGGGCTTGTAGTGTGCGCCCCGGCTCTCATCGCGCAGTAGCGCGCCGATAGTGATTACGCGTGCCAGCACCAGCATGTTCCATAATTGTCGCGTGAAGAAGAGCGCCTGATTCGACCAACCGGATTGGTCGGGCACACCAACGTTGTTGTATCGCTGCATCAACTCTTGCAACTTGAGGTCCGTTTCCTTGAGTTTGTCGTTGTAGCGCACCACAGTAACGTTATCGGTCATGATGTTGCCCATCTCAAGCCACAACGAATACGGGTTCTCGCTGCCGTGAGCGTGCAAGGTGCGGTTGTAGATGTCGCGTTGGCGGGCTACTTCGCGGCGGAAAACGTCTTCACTCACTCCTTGCGCGGCCTTGGCGTTGCCCCTGGCGAAGTTCACGGCGGCGGGGCCTGCCAGGTAGAGGCCGCCATGTATGCATGAGAGGAGCGAGTTAGCCCCGAGGCGGTTTGCCCCATGATACTGGTAGTCCACCTCTCCCGATGCGAATAGGCCGGGCACGCTGGTCATTTCGTCGAAATCCGTCCACAGACCGCCCATGCTGTAATGCACAGCGGGGAAAATGCGCATCGGCACTTTTACCGGGTCATCACCGACGAACTTGCGATAGATATCTATCACGCCCCCCAGCTTGACTTCGAGCATGTGAGGGTCGAGGTGCGAAATATCGAGGAAGACCTGGTTCTGCCCATCAACGCCCAGCTTCTGGCGCACGCAAACGTCGAATATGGCCCGCGTGGCGATGTCGCGTGGCACCAGATTACCGTAAGCGGGGTACATCTCTTCGAGGAAGTACCAGGGCTGCCCATCCTTGTAGGTCCAGACGCGCCCCCCCTCGCCCCTGATGGATTCTGACATCAGCCGCAGCTTATCTTCGCCTGGTATAGCGGTGGGGTGAACCTGGATAAACTCGCCGTTCGCGTAATGTGCGCCCTGCTGGTAAACAGCGGATGCGGCAGTACCGGTGTTGATCATCGAGTTGGTAGAGCGGCCAAAGATAAGGCCGCAGCCACCCGTTGCCAGAATTACCGCATCGGCGCGGAACGCCTTTATCTCCATATTCCGCATGTCCTGCGCTACAATGCCCCGGCAAACGCCATCATCGTCTATTACCGCCGACAGAAACTCCCAGTTCTCATACTTAAAGACTTTGCCCTCCACTTCCTGGCGGCGCACCTGCTCGTCGAGAGCGTAAAGCAGCTGCTGGCCTGTGGTTGCGCCTGCGTAAGCGGTGCGATGGTGGCGGGTGCCGCCGAAGCGCCGGAAATCGAGGTTGCCTTCCGGTGTGCGATTGAACATCACGCCCATGCGGTCGAGGAGAAAGACGATGCCCGGTCCCTTCTCGCACATATCCTTTACGGGGGTCTGGTTGGCAAGGAAGTCGCCGCCGTATATGGTGTCGTCGAAGTGCTCAAAAGCCGAGTCGCCCTCGCCTTTGGTGTTGACGGCGGCGTTGATCCCTCCCTGGGCGCAGACCGAGTGCGAGCGGCGCACCGGCACGATCGAAAAGAGGTCAACGTCAAGGCCCAGCTCGGTTATCTTGATTGTGGCCGAGAGTCCCGCCAGCCCACCGCCTACAACGATTACTTTAGGCCCTGCCATTGTCTGCTCCTCTTCGATGAATTAGCAATTATGAATTACAGCGGTAATCCAATTACTAATTCATAATCCATAGTTCGTTAGAAGGTCAACCCGCCTGCCTGCACGACAAAGGCTACAGCTATGCCGATGCCTACCAGGCTTACTATTATGGAGATTGCGGTGGTGATGACTTGTGATATGCGTTGTGAGCGCTGCCCGACGGTGATCCCCCAGGTGATCAGGAAGGTCCAAAGTCCATTGCCAAAGTGGAAAGAGACGCCCACTACCCCGATTATGTAGAATAGGAAGATCGGCGCATAAGAGATGGTGGCCGCTACTGCGCCTGTGGTGGGGGAGGTGGTCCAGAAGGAGGTGAAGCGGAATTGCCACACGTGATAGAGTATGAAGAGCAGTGCGATCACCCCTGTTGCCCGCTGCCACATGAAGAGGTTGTTGCGTCCGTAGTTGTACGACATGGTGTTATTGCGCGCATATGCAGCGATGAAAAGGCCGTAGAGGGCGTGGTAGAGGAGGGGAAGGAATATGAGCAGGACTTCGATTGCTTGCAGATAGCGCACTCCGCGTGCGCCCTGCGCCATTTCATCGTAGGCTTGCTGCCCGTAAAGTATTGCGCCGTTCTCATAGAAGTGGAAGAGGAGGAAGCCGCCTATGGGCACAATGCCTGTGAGTGAGTGGAGACGTCTCAGCCAGAAGTGGTTGCGCTGAACCCAGCCTGGCCGTGCGGCAGGCGCTACGGTGGGGGCCGGTTCGGGCGTGGGAGCCGTTACGGTTGCCAACAGTGATACCTCCTTCGATTATTCGCGACTACTCTGTCGCCAAGAGGCAGAGCTTTTGTGTAACATTACGCTATGGTTATTGTACCGCAAAGCTAAACCTTTGGGAAGGGCTGAGGCGAGTTGCTC
>JADMIH010000422.1 GCA_015478675.1 Chloroflexota bacterium
GGTTCAGTCTTTCATGCTCCGCTAGTCTCTGCAACGCCTGGTATGACCGTGGCGGCGATCGTGACTAGTCACCCTAAACGGCAGGAGCATGCTCATCGTGACTTCCCAACGGCAGCTATCCTCTCGTCAGCCGATGAGCTATGGCGGCATCCGACTCGTTACGATCTGGTGGTGGTGGCGACACCCAATCGCACCCATGTTCCTCTGGGCATGGCTGCTATGAACGCGGGTCTACCTGTCGTCATCGACAAACCTCTGGCCGCCTCTATCGAGGACGCTGAGCAATTAATCGCGACCAGCCAGAGCACTGGTCAACTGCTCACAGTCTTTCAGAATAGGCGCTGGGATAATGATTTTCTGACCGTGCGCAAACTGATCGCCGCAGAGCTGCTAGGCCCCATCACACGCTTTGAGTCGCGTTTCGAGCGCTACCGTTTGCAGCCACGCCCTCATGCCTGGCGCGAGCTTGCCGCCCCCGAAGAGGCTGGCGGACTACTCTACGACCTTGGCAGCCACCTGATCGATCAGGCTGTACAGCTCTTTGGCCATCCCATACGCGTCTATGCTGAGGTGGAGCAACGACGTCCCAATGCACAGGTGGACGATGACTCCTTTGTCGCGTTGCAATTTGCCAGTGGAATTCGTGCGCATCTTTGGATGAGCGCGGTAGCTCGTATTCAAGGGCCGCGTATGCGCCTGTTAGGGCTGCATGGTACCTACGAGAAATGGGGCCTTGATCCGCAGGAGGATGCTCTTCAAAGTGGCATGCGACCGGGTGACGCGGTATGGGGGAGGGAACCACGCGAACGTTGGGGACGATTGTTTACCGATGTGCAGGGTGTGCGCATTGACAGCCCAATAGAGACGCAGCATGGTACCTATGAACAGTACTATGCCATCTTGCATGATGCCCTTACAAAGGGCAGTCCGCCACCGGTAGATCCTGCTGAAGCAGTAACGACCTTAAAGATCATAGCCGCCGCCCAGCAGAGCGCACAACACGGGACAACAGTAGCATTATAATGTAGGGATACAATCATACGAACGCCCTGTAG
>JADMIH010000008.1 GCA_015478675.1 Chloroflexota bacterium
GCGGAGCAGGGGGAAGCTGAAGAGGAAGAGTTACAGACGATGCGCTCTGCGACCTATGCCTCGATCCCTGCTGTGCAGAGAGAAGCGGAGCAGGGGGAAGCTGAAGAGGAAGAGTTACAGACGATGCGCTCTGCGACCTTCGATGCGATACGCGAGCGGTAAAGAGCTAGACCACAGGCAGGGGCGGGCTTGCTATTGTAGCCTCTGCCTGCGGTTGTGAGGCTGTACTTACTTTTGGAGTTGGGTTGTGCGCCAGGCGTGTACCTCAGACGCTATAGACCTGCACAATGCCTTATACAAGCGGCTATTGTGCCTTTGACAGAAATGAGAGGAAATGGGCACACCTACGGCAGCTAGCAAGGAGTCGATATGGCTCAGTTGCAAGCCTAAAACGTGCTGCTACACAGCCTTTGTAATACCCACTGGCCGTGACATCTGGCGTATATCGCGCGTCCTTGAAGCCCCACCCTGGTCCTTCATCGTATACTTTGAGCCTCCTCGGACTCGTCCCGACGCCTTTATCCTTGACAATTCGGGGCGGAGCTTTTGCCTGGCCCTCGCCAAACATAAGAGCCGCCGCAAGACCACGCCACCGCCCTGTATCTTCCTGCTCAAGAGCAGGAGCGGCCATCACAGGTGCGGGCTTGGCAGCTTGCGCCCGCAGGTTTGCCAGAGTTTTCCCCTTGAGATGATTGACGGTATGCTTGCGACCCGCCCTAACCCGGGTTGTACATGCCGCAAGTGGGCGTTGAGTGACGTTGATATGGCTGCGGAGACGGAGCTTGCCGGTGTACTACAAACTGACTTCACCGAGTACATCTCTGTCGTTGGCTATTGGAATGAAATGGTGGCGGAAGCCCCACCCGAAGCTAACTTCACATTTTTTGATTTTTGCGAATTCTTGCTTAGCGCGTATGACAGCATGGCTGACAGCATGGCCGAAGAAGAGGAGGTTGCCCAATGAGCAGCGTTCGCACTAACCCTTGCGCAACCTGCGGCATATGTTGCCACAGCTATGTGGTGCCTGTAACCGGCTACGATGTGTGGCTGATAAGCACCAACCAGCGACTGGCCCCCGAGGACTTTCTTATCGCCTTTCCACTGCCCAGCCCTGAGGTAGATGGCTTTAAATTGGAGTCGGACAAGCCCACCTACGGCCTGGCCCTGGACAAGGCAGGTCCTTTCAGGAAGGACGGCCCGTGCGTCTTCCTGATGCGCCTCGGCGACAAGCATGAGCGCTGCGGCATTTACAATGACCGCCCATCGGTCTGCCGCGCCTACCCGATGGCGATGTGGGGCGCGACCCTCTTTCAGCGCGAAGACGTCCTCTGCCCGGATGGTTCATGGCCGCCGGAGGAGCCACGCCGTCCTCAGTGGCGAGATGCGCTCCAACGCTTCATGATGCACCACGATATCTATTGCGAAGTGGTGGCGCGGTGGAACGCTCGCTTTGCTACCTTGCCTGATGGTGCGAGACTGACGTTGCGCGATTACTTCACCTTCTTGATGAATGTATACGACCGCCTTGCCCGGCTCAACAACGAGTTGGGCGAGGATCAGGTAGCTGCTATCCAGGCCTCATGGCCCTCCATGCCCCGACAGGGTGTCCAGGCCGACAGCGTTCAGATTCGCCCTGGCGAGTTACCCTGGTTGGACTACTTGCTCGCGACACGCGGCGTGATCGACTCCTTCTTCCCCGAAGTCGAGCCTCAGCCAATGGTGGCGCTACTCCCAGCGCGCTGGCCTAAAGCCGCAGGCTCTCCCCAGGGAGTAGCGCCACCATTGACTTAAGATGGGCCATTGATCCGAGGCGAAACTCTATGGCTACATATCCCATAAGATAAAAACCAGCACCAACCAAGCCAAACACAAGAGGGTGGCCCAAACGGAGGGCTAGGTGACAGACGGAATATACGTATTACAACAGAAGAAAAGAAGCTACTCTGGCTGACCATCGCACATAAGGTTACAGATCAAGATATTGGTAACGAGAATGACCCTTCTCGGAACCTATAGGCGCCGAAACCTCACACTCCCACTGCCCTCTCCCCACTGGGGATAAGTCACCATCTCCGTGCGTCCGGTGCTACACTTTGCGTATATCTGAAGATGGAAGGTCACTGCATGCGTGCCACCGATGGAGAAGATAACCTGCCCGATCAGCCGAGCGTTCGTACACTCTCAACAGACCGGGCCGCTGACCAAAGCCTTGCCCTACGTAGCCAACTGAGGGCCGACCAGCACCCGGCAGGGGTTTACCTGGCGAGGCTCGCCCCCGGCTCAAGGCGCACCATTGGCGAGTCGCTGAACGCCATAGCAGCCCTATTGACCAATTATCGCTGCAATATGCAAACCCTTGACTGGAGTGCTCTGCGCTACCAGCACACCGCTGCTATACGCGCTCTCCTTGCCGAATTGTATTCCCCGGCCACCGCCAACAAGATGCTGGCCGCGCTACGGGGTGTGATGCGCGAGGCCTGGCGGCTGGGGCAAATGAGCGCTGAGGAGTTCCATCGCGCCGCCGATTTGCCTGCCGTACACGGCACTGCCGACCCGCGTGGCCGCGCCCTTACCCCGGAGGAGCTAGCTGCCCTCTTCGCGTTGTGCGCTCAAGACAATACGCCATCGGGCAAGCGTGACGCCGCTCTGCTCGCTGTGCTCTACAACTGCGGGCTTCGCCGTAGCGAAGTGGTGGCGCTCAACGCCGCAGATTACGAAGCTAAGACGGGAGCCGTCAAAGTACGTTCCGGCAAGGGTAATAAAGCTCGTACAACCTACGCCGCCAACGAGACAGGCTCCGCTATCAATAGCTGGCTGGCCGTGAGGGGATCGGGACCAGGCCCACTCTTTTGCCCTGTGAATAAATCAGGCAAGATCACACTGCGCCCTATCAGCGATCAGGCAGTCAGAAAGATCTTGCGCAAGCGAGCTTTGCAGGGTGGAATAGCTCCTTTCTCCCCGCATGACCTGCGCCGCACTATGATTGGCGACTTGCTGGATGCAGGTGCGGACATCTCCACAGTGCAGCGACTCGCAGGCCACGCCAACGTCACCACAACAGCGCGCTACGACAGGCGCGGAGAAGTCGCCAAGCGAAAGGCTGCTAACCTGCTCAAAGTACCTTACAAGCCTGCGCTCTCAGCTACAGAGAAAGAGAGCTCCGGGAGCTAGGCCTGTAGATCAGTAGTGCCCCAAGCGCGCCTTCATATTAGCACGGCACATGCTATAATATGTTGCAAAATCCTTATAATCCGTTCTCAGATGGGAGGAACTACATGGGCTTCGACCAATACCACGAGCCACCCAGCGAGTTGCCGGAGAAAACGCGCACCTTCGCCCGAATGATGTTGTCGCTCATCGAGGAAGCGCAGGCCATTGACTGGTATGAGCAGCGCCTGGCCGTAGAGAAGGACACTGTGGCCAAGGCCATCATGAGTAACGCACAGGCCGAAGAGTTCAAACACTTCGGGATGGACCTCGAGTTTCTTCTGCGCCAGAAGCCGAAGTGGCGCACCACCCTTCAGGATATACTCTTTAAGCAAGGTGATATAGTGGAGCATGGTGAAGAGGCCGAAAAGGACGCCAGCTAAAGCCAGGCGCAACTCTGTGTCACCCTTCAGGGCAGTAGTTACAAAAAGCAATAGTCAGGGAAACAGATGCTCGTTAGACGACTTGACGACTGCGACAAGTTCCTGGCAGGCGATCACACTCACCTTCGAGAGTTGTTACACCCTACCAAGGATGCCGTAAAAGCCACATACAGCGTGGCGCATGCTACTGTTCGCCCAGGGGAAAGCTCCTTACCTCACAGGCTCTATGCCTCTGAGCTTTACTACATACTGGCAGGCGAGGGGTTAATGCGGGTGCATGCAGAGGAGCAAACCGTTAGCGCCTCCACGATAGTGTATATACCGCCGGGGGCGGTTCAGTCCATTGTAAACACCGGGCGTACAGACCTCACCTTCTTGTGTATAGTAGAGCCGGCATGGCAAGCTGCTGATGAGGAGGTCTTATAGTCACAGCATGGAGCGGCAAAGATGCCAACGTCTTTCTCGGCAGATTATAACGCAATAGACGCTCAGGAGGGTGCCAGCAGGTCTGTGGGCATCACGCGTAGAGTGGGCAGCAGTGAGAGTGCAGAAGTCGATAGCCTCACAGTGGAAGAACCGCTACAAATCCGGCTTGCGGGTGAAGATGTAGCTGTCACCATGCGTACACCTGGCAACGACCTGGAGCTTGCAGCAGGCTTTCTCTTTACTGAAGGCATTATTGCGGGTAAAAACCATATCGAGCAGATCGGATATTGTACGCCGGAAGGCGATTTACCTGATCACAACGTCGTCAACGTTCTCCCCGAGGACAGAAGCCTGCTCAGCCCACAAAGTTGGGGGCGCAATTTCATCTCCTCCTCAAGTTGTGGCCTCTGCGGCAAGACGAGCATTACGCAGGTAAAGGCGCGCACACCTTCTCTATCCGATGGAAGCTATGTGCATCTCGACGCTCTTTACTCCCTGGAAGCCAAGCTACGAAACGCGCAGAGAGCCTTTGCCCAAACCGGAGGCATACATGCCGCTGCGCTTTTTAACGTGGAGGGCGACCTGATCGTGGTGCGAGAAGACATCGGCAGGCACAACGCTGTGGACAAAGTAGTTGGGTATGCCCTCTTTCACGATCTACTTCCACTCGTGGAATACATCCTGCTTGTAAGTAGCCGCGCTTCGTTCGAAATTGTGCAAAAGGCGGCTGTGGCGGGGATCGCTATTATGGCGGCTTTGTCCGCGCCTTCCACTCTCGCGGTCGAACTGGCGGCGCAGACAGGCATGACGCTCGTGGCTTTCCTGCGTGACAATCGCTGCAATGTCTACACTCGAGGTGAGCGCATAGTCGAGTAGCAAGTCGAAGTCGTATAGCTTTTGCAAGACAGCTGCTGAATGGGAGGGAGGTGCGCCAATGGCCCACAAGAAACGCCCTGAGAAGTCAAGCCTCTTCTGGCGGTTAGGGAATAGCCCCCAGCCGTTCAGCGCGCTCTCGGTCGCCAAGCGCTCCCGAATCGGTGATGCAGTGGCGGTGGACGGCGTATGCCCTTACTGTGCGGTGGGCTGCGCACAAAAAATCTACGTCAAGGGCGGGCAAATAGTTGATATAGAAGGCGACTCGCGCAGCCCTATAAACGAGGGTACACTCTGCCCCAAAGGTTCTAACACCTTTCAGTTGACTGTAAACCCCCACCGGCAGCAGCAGGTGCTTTACCGCGCTCCGTACAGCGATCACTGGGAACAAAAGCCCCTTGGCTGGGCAATGGAGCGGATAGCGCAGCTTACCAGGGAGACGCGAGACGCCAACTTCGTGGAGCGAGACGAAGACGGCGACCTTATCAACCACACAACAGCAATAGCACACCTGGGCGGCGCAACCCTCGACAACGAAGAAAACTATCTGATCAAAAAGCTCTTCAACACACTGGGGATAGTGGCGATTGAGAACCAGGCGCGCATATGACATAGCGCATCGGTGCCCAGTTTGAGCGCCACCTTCGGACGCGGAGCCGCCACAACCTTCCAGGAGGATTTACAGCACAGCGACTGCATATTGATCATGGGGTCGAATATGGCAGAAGCCCACCCTGTCGGCTTCCGCTTTGTCGTGAAAGCGCGAGAGGCTGGGGCCAAAGTAATACATGTAGACCCTCATTTTAGCCGCACTTCGGCCTGCGCTACCTCCTACGTGCCTATACGCACAGGCACGGATATAGTCTTTCTCGGCGGCATAATCAATCAGGTGCTACAGCAAGAGCGGTGGTTCAAGGAGTATGTACTCCCCTATACCAACGCCACCACCATTATCAACGAGGACTACGTTGACGCCGAGAACAACGAAGGCATATTCTCAGGTTATGACTCTGACAGCAAGAGTTACGATATATCGAAGGCCAACTGGAACTACGCCGGGCAGCCCGTTCCTCCCGCTTCGTCCACGCCCCCTGAGACAACGGGCGAATCCTGGAGCCAGACCCTCGACGCAGTAAGAAAAGGCTACCCTGAGCGGGACCCCACTTTACAGCACCCCAACTGTGTGCTCAACATACTGCGCAGGCACTACGCACGCTACACACCGAAAATTGTGGCAGACAGCTGCGGCTGCACAGAGCAACAGTTCCTCGCGGTTGCTGAGCAGTTGATGAGCAACTCTGGGCGCGAGAAAACCGGCGCGATTGTTTATGCAGTCGGTTGGACGCAACACTCTACCGGCGTGCAGATCATACGTACCGCGGCGATACTTCAACTGCTCCTGGGAAACGTGGGTCGTCCGGGCGGCGGGGTGATGGCGATGCGCGGCCACGCCAGCATCCAGGGTTCGACTGATATACCAACGCTATACAATCTCCTGCCGGGCTATATCCCGCAGCCCGCCAAGTCGCGCGATAGTGAAACGTTGAAAGATTACTTCGCCCAGGAAAGTATTCAGCGCGGCTATTGGGCCAACTTCCCCAAATTCATGGTGAGCTTGCTGAAGGCGTGGTTTGGCGAGGCCGCAACCCCGGAGAACGACTACGGCTTCGGCTGGATACCACGCATTACAGAAGACCACTCGCAGCTGCCTACATTTATAAAGATGGCGGAGGGTAAGGTTCATGGTCTTTTCCTCATGGGGCAAAACCCCGCGGCAGGCGCGCCCAACGCTCGGCTCAACCGCGAGGCTTTGCGCAAGCTCGATTGGCTCGTTGTGCGCGACTTCTTCCTCCTTGAGAGTGCCACCTTCTGGAAGGAGGGGCCGGACAATCCCGACCCTGCCGCCATTGGCACCGAGGTCTTCTTCATGCCCGCCGCTTCAGGCGCGGAAAAGTCGGGCACGCTGACCAACACGCAACGTCTCCTCCAGTGGCACACCAAAGCAGTTGACCCGCCGGGCGACTGCCGCTCCGATCTCTGGTTTATCTGGAACTTGGGCCGGCGTATGAAAGAGCTTTACGCGCAGAGCAAAGCCGAGCGCGATGCGGGTATACAGTGTTTGACATGGAATTATGAGCAAGATAGCCTGGAAACCCTTCCTGATGGCGCACTGGGGCGCATCGAGGATGAACCCGATGCGGAAAAGGTGCTCCTGGAGATAAACGGCTACTCTGTAGCAAACGGTAAGCAGCTGGCCGGCTTCGAGGCGCTCAGAGACGACGGCAGCACCGCCTGCGGCTGCTGGATATACTGCGGCGTCTATCCTGAGAAGGGACGCAACCGAGCAGCCGACCGTGTTGCAGACCTCTCAGCGCCGGTCAATCTCAACTGGGGCTGGGCCTGGCCCGCCAACAGGCGTATGATGTATAACCGCGCCAGTGCCGACCCAGAAGGCAATCCCTGGAGTGAACGCAAGAAGTACATCTGGTGGGATAAGGAGCAACAGAAGTGGACGGGCCCTGATATACCCGACTTCCCCCTGGATAAAGGGCCTGATTATCGTGGTAAAGCAGATGACATGGGCATGGACTACATAGACGGCGACTCGCCTTTTATTATGCACTCCGATGGCAAAGGCTGGCTCTTCTCGCCCGGCAGCATCAAGGACGGCCCACTGCCGACGCACTACGAGCCTGTAGAGTCGCCGGTAGATAATCCCCTGTACAAGCAGCGCATCAACCCGCAGGTGAAGATCCCCGAGTTGCCGCTCAATCCTGTAGCCCCAGCCAAAGACCCCGACTACCCTGTGGTTGCCACTACTTACCGCCTCACAGAGCATTATCTGAGCGGCGGTATGAGCCGCTTTGATAGCTGGCTAAACGAGCTGCAACCTGCTATGTTCGTCGAGATGAGCCCTGAGCTTGCCTCCGAGCGCGGCATCGAGCACGGCGATTGGGTTGTGGTCAGCAGCCCGCGTGGAGCCATCGAGGGGCGCGCAATGGTCACACCCCGCCTGCAAGTACTGACAATTGCAGGTAAGCCGGTTCACCAGATTGGCTTGCCTATACACTTCGGCTACAGTGGCGAGGTGACGGGCAGCGCGGCAAATGAGCTAATACCTATCGTGATGGACCCAAACGTCAGTATGCATGAAGGCAAGAGCCTGATGTGCCAGGTACGCAAGGGCAGGCTTACGCAGCATTCAGATAAGCCCTCGGTTGATGTGGCCCCGCGTGCTCGCAACGAGCCAATGCCCGACACGCCTCACCAGGCGCAGCCGGAAGGGAGATCAGCATGACCGGAGGTGTAGAGCCAAGTTTGATAGAGGGTATGAAGCGCGTCGAGCCTCCTCCTGCTCACGCACCTATGGGCTTCTTTACCGACTCTACCCTCTGTATAGGCTGCAAGGCATGTGAAGTAGCCTGTAAGCAATGGAATGGCCTCCCCGCCGATGGCATGGAGTGGAGCGGCCAGAGCTACGATAACACGAAGCAGTTGTCAGCAACCACATGGAGGCACGTTACCTTCACCGAACAGGCGCTCCCAAAGGGGGGAGTACGCTGGCTCTTCAACAGCGATGTTTGCAAGCACTGCACCACCGCGCCATGCCAGGAAGTTTGTCCCACAGGCGCGCTCATACGCAACGAGTTCGATGACGTGTACGTACAGCAAGATATTTGCAACGGCTGCGGCTACTGTGTGGCGGCCTGCCCCTTCGGTGTGCTTGGCAGGAGCGAGGCCGACGGCACGGCGCATAAATGCACCCTTTGCTACGACCGCCAGAAAGATGGTATCGAACCTGCCTGCGCCAAAGCCTGCCCTACCGATTCCATACTCTTTGGGCCTGTGGAAGATCTCCGCGCACGGGCACGCGAGCGTCTCGACAGGGTGCGGGCAAGCGGCCAGGAGCAGGCATATCTCTACGGGGTTGATGACGCCGGGGATTACAAGAGGCTGAATGCCTTCTTCCTGCTAACTGAGGAGCCTGCCGCCTACAACTTGCCCGAAGCGCCGCACCGTCCTATGACTACAATGAAGCAAAAATACCTGTGGAGCGCAGCTATAGGCGTTGGGCTAAGCCTGGCGACCGCGCTGATCCTGGGCAAAAACGCAAGATAAGGGGTGTCACGCCAATGGAGAGTGAAAGCGGGCCGCACGGCAAGAAAAGGAGCATTTCGGGCGGATTGCACCTGGGGGCGGCGCATCTCCGGGCGAGGGATGCCTATCGCAATGTGCCTATTCTTAAGCAACCCACCTGGAACCATGAAGTGGCGGCGTACTTCTTCTTCGGCGGGGTATCGGCGGGCGCTGCCCTCCTGGGGTCTATTGCCTCACTGGTTGATGGGAAAGGCTACAAGGACCTGGCACGGGTTGCCCATTATGTTTCTTTCGCCACCCTGCTGCCGTGCCCCTTTCTGCTTATAGATGATCTTGGCGTCCCACGCCGCTTTCACCACATGTTGCGCATTTTCAAGCCCTCTTCGCCAATGAACCTCGGCTCCTGGGCGCTCACCGCTCATGGCACGGGTGCGGCTGTCACGATACTCTGTATGCTGGCTCGCGACGGCAAATTGCCCATCTTCGGCGCGGTGCTGAGGCTCTTTCCTGAACGACTGCTTGCGGTGCTTGGCATACCGAGCGCCTTTACTCTCGCGGGTTATACAGGCGTCCTCCTGGGTACTACCAGCGTCCCAGTATGGTATTCCAGCCCCCTCCTCGGGGCGCTCTTTATGGCAAGCGCAGTGGGCACAGGCGTGGCTGCCGTCGAGCTGGCGACCACCATATCCGGCAAAGGCGCAGCCGACGGCAAAGCTCTCTCCTTAATCGAGCTTACCTGCGAAGCAGCAGAGATGACGCTGTTGGGCAGCTTTCTCGCCACTTCGGGAGCCGCTTCACCCCCTCTGCGTGAGGGTTGGATTGGTAAGCTGCTCCTCACATCTGTTGTATCTTCTCTTACTGCCCTCCTTGGCTCTGCAAGCGCCGCGCTGAGCAGTAGAGGGAGGCCTAAGGTAACAAGCGTTGGCGCTTCTATCGCCGCATTGGCTGGTGGCGCCATACTTCGGTGGGCGGTGGTGGGTGCAGGTAAAGCATCAGCGGCTGACCGCGAAGGCACTCTTGACTCGATGAGCCGATCATCGGGCTCGCCCGGCTGGGGGGTTGGTGCTGCTTGATTTCTGTGGGTTAGTTATAGCTCAAGGGATATGTAGCACGATTGCTGGCAGACGTTGCACGCCCAATCTGCGCCTGTAGATGCGGCGGTACATATTATGCTGACTCAACTATGGAGCGAAACGTCAGATGTTTTCTCGCTCGATCGAAGCGGCAACCATATCAATCAGGAGGACGATAAGATGGCTTTTCAAGTACCGGCTCTACCATATGATTACAACGCCCTGGAGCCATATATAGATGAAGAGACTATGCACCTGCACCACGACAAGCACCATGCGGCCTATGTAAATAACCTCAATGCTGCCCTGGAAAAGTACCCACAGTTGCAGAGTAAAAGCGCCGAAGATTTGCTCAAGGATCTGAACAGCGTCCCCGAGGATATACGCACAGCAGTACGCAACAACGGCGGCGGGCACGTCAACCATTCGATGTTCTGGCAAATCATGGGGCCTGGCGGCGGCGGAGAGCCTACAGGCGCTATTGCCAGCGCGATCACCCAGGCATTCGGCAGCTTCCAGGCACTGCAACAGCAGTTCAACGATGCCGGAGCAAAACGCTTCGGCAGCGGCTGGGCATGGCTTGTGCGCGGCAGCGACGGCACGTTACAGGTTGTCTCAACCGCCAACCAGGATAGCCCACTCTCCGATGGTCAGTACCCGATTCTGGGCAACGACGTGTGGGAGCACGCTTACTACCTGAAATATCAGAACCGCCGACCTGAATACCTCAGCGCCTGGTGGAATGTTGTTAATTGGGCTGAGATAAACAGGAGGTTCGAGCAGTCGGGCAGGTAGAGGCCACGAAGCAGTGAGGAATGAGGAGTGAGATGCTCTTCTCACTCCTCATTCCTCACTGCTTGTAATTGCCTGGCTTTCTCACCTGAGCGCGGTAGACAGAGTAACCTGCTGCTTCACCTACTTTTTCGAGGAGATATTGGGAGCGCAGCCAGAGCCAGCGCGCCCCAACAGGAGTGTTCGCCCACTGGCGTGCAAGGCTTGCTTCGGGAACCACGACTATCCTGTTGGGGGAATCAGCGAGAAAGGTTGCGATAGCCTCTTTATCATTGTCGTATATATCAATTACAGGCCACCGGGTGTAGTGGTAAAGCGCTGCGCTCAAGCCAAATGCCACGATGCGAGGCTGCCGGTCTCCTGACGACGCCTGACGTACAAGCTCTACTGTGTTAAGTTCTCCTGCCTTTGCTGTGGCTTGTGCCACGACAAGTGAGCGAGATGATGACCCCCCTTGTACCAGTCCGGCGCTAAATAATAACGCCACAAGCACCGCGGGAAGCGGCCTGACAGGGCATCTCTGTGCGCGGAACTTACCCCTCCGTAAGCCGTAGCATAAGCACACCACGCCCATCCCCACGAGCAAAGCTAACGGTGTCAAGTAGAAAAGGACGAACCGTTGGGCCTGATAAGCCGTACCGCTGAAGAAAATGACGGGCAAAAGCCACCAGGAGAACAGGAGTGCGATCACCTCAGTGCAAGCCTGTCTCAGCAAGTACCACGCGCCAACCAACAGAAGAGGCAAATAAAAAGGGGAGAGAAAGCCTGATCCCGCGTTCCAGAGAGGCTGAAGCGCGTAGAAGGCAATCATCGGCTGGTCGAACACTATTATGCCGTCTGCGCCTGTTTGCAGACGGTTTCTCCAGAAGTTCGCAACGTCCCAGCCGGATAGTGGGTTGGCGTATCCCACATTAACGCCCTGCCACATGAGGTAGTACAACTGAGGTGCGAGCGCCACGCAGAAGCCCAGCGCCGCCAGGAGCACAGGTGTCGTGAGATGTTGCGGCTTCTGCAAATTACGTTGATCGCGCACCCAGAAAAGTGCGTAGAGGAGAATAGGCAAGGCGAGCAGTATAGAAGCGTAGCGCAGCAGCACAGCCATTCCGAGCGCGAAGCCCCCAAGCAATATCCAGCGCCATCTCGACTTCGGCACCGTGCCTCGATTGGGCGGCGGTAAAGTATGCACAAGGGCGAGGGCGGAGAGAAGGCTCCAGAAGAGGGAGGGCACATCTGACATGAGCGCCAGCGAAGTCTGGCCGAAGACCCCTGCGAAGAGCACCACCAGGCCAGAGACAAGCCCGGCCAACGCCTTTTGAGCGGAGTTCACCAGAGGCAGCACCTTCATGGCGAGGAGAAATACCAGCACAGGCACAGTATCCGCCATCATAACGGTGATGAACCGCCCACCCGCAGGAATTTCCCCGCTCAGCAGGAAACCTGCTATCACCTGCAAGTGGTACCCGACGGGCCAGTGATAAAGCCCAAGGCCCGCAAAGGGCCATTGAGGGACCGATGCGCCGCTCATTTTGTGCCAGATCTCCAACGCCTGGTAATAATAGGCGTAGCTGTCCTGTCCATAAAGGCCGTCGAAGGGAAACCGGACCAGCAGATAGGCAAACCACAGGGTGGATGCTAACAGGAGTAGAAGCGCCGGATATACAGTAGTGGCGCTGAACGCGGTCATTCGTGCAATGCGCCTGAGAAGAGAAGTGGTAAGTCCGGCATTGGTGCTCATGGCGTCGTGGCGTCTGCTTTGCGGGACCCGCCAGGCGCTGCATCAAATAGATAAAGGTCGGCAAGTGGGTAGCTACTGTGCTCAAGAATGGGGTATTCATCTTCTATCCGGCTGATCAGCCTCCCACCCGGATCAACAAATGGGAGATAAAGGAGCCAGATGCGACTGTTGCCCGCCGTTTGCCGTTGCAGCGCCCCTTCTTGTGATGTAACCCAGTCGGGCTGCTTTGGGGGCAAGAGCGGATAGCCATCTCGCACGTCCCAACTCTGAGGCAAAGCGGCGGCTGGCCCGTCATAGTACTGGGCGACGAACCAGACCAACATCGGCTGATTGGCAAGCACGATGTCACCCTTCTGCACCTTTGCTGTTAGCTCCGCCCCGATTTCGCGAAGCCCATCACGCCCATGCACAGGATTCAAGTAGAACTGGCGCAGGCCTGCCAGCTCAATTATGAGCCATACTACCACGCCGCCCAAAGGGAGCAGTGCACCCCATCTTTGCCTGTAATTCAACCAATGTGGCGCATAAGTCCTGGCTACGATGCCAGGGGAACGCACCACGGAGGCTAAGACCACAAGGGCTGAAGGTAGAATCAAAGCCAGGAAGCGCGGTTGGTATAGCCACTCACCTGTGAAAGCAGAAAAGCCAATTACAAAGACAATAAAGCCGCCCGTTACCCAGGCCAGCAGTGCGAGGACCGCACGCTCTACACCTGAGGCGCGGATCAGGCTGATAGCCGAGAGGAGCAGCGCCACAACCATAGCGCCAACGAGAATCCAGGTGGGCCACTGGCGGGACGCGCTTGCAGATACAAGCAAGTTGAGGGAGGCATCATAAAGCTCCGCAAAGCCCGCACGATACTGTAGCTGCGCCAATTCACCCCAGCGCTCAACAAGACGAACGCTGATGGCGATTGTCCACGGTAGCCAAAGGAGGTAGATCAAAGCGTTTGCCTTAAGCCATCTTCTAATGAGGCCCCATGCGCTGGGCCCAGAATGCCTGCTCCTGATGATGAACAGACCGCCAATTAAGAGTAATGCGAGAAATAGAGCGCCCATGTAGTGGGTGTATAGCAGGAGCGTACCGGTTAATACGTAGAGGGATGCACCCCGGCCCACCCGAATGAGAGGTAACGCGCAGGCCAGAAGGAGGGTCGTCAGCAGCATAGTGAGAGCATACATGGTAGCTTCCTCTCCCACTTCGACAGCAAGCGGAGCAACAGCCATCAGCAGAGATGCGATCAGACCAATCGCGACCCCTGCTACCCTGCTGCCGAGCAGGAAAATGGCGGGTATCGCGAGCGCAGAGGGTATAACAGAGAAGAGACGGACCACTACGTCGCTATGCCCAAAGAGGAGGATCCACCAGTACAAGCCGAGCCAGTAAATCGGGGCAGAGGGGGGTTGCGCCCATGCCACGTGTAGAACCTCGAGCGCCGAGGGCAGCCGCGCGGCATATACCCGCACCGCCTCGTCCCCCCATAGCCCGCGACTGTCAATCGAGATGAGCCGTAGTAGAGTTCCGAGGAGGGCAGTCAGCGATAGGACTATGCCAATCGGCACGCGGTGTGAGCGAGTAGACAGAGAGCACCTCCACCAGAATATCTCGCCGGGCCACTTCTTGTACATTCCAACCGCACCTTCTCAACAGGGTCAGTATAGTCGATAGATCAGCCGCATCACCTAGCACGATAAGTATATGGCCACACGCAGAGAGATAGTCATGTGACTCGATAGCGAAGCGCTCAAGCCACTCAAAGTGTAGCCCACACTTGTAGGCATAGTCCGCCACATTCTCCGGTACTCCACGAAAATAGGGGGGGTTACAAAGAATGACGTCGAAGCGCTCGCCTTGTACAGCGTTAAAGAGATCGCCCACACGAGCCTCAACCCGATGAGCAAGGTTATACCGCGCCGCATTGCGAAGAGCACATTGCACCGCTACCGGGTTTATATCCACCGCCACAACCCTGTGAGCACCTGATCGCGCCGCAGCTATCGCCAGAATGCCACTGCCCGTACCCATATCAAGAACACCCAATCCCCCCGGTAGGAGATGGCATCTCCCTATATACGATGCAAAGAAAGCGCTGGTAAAGTGCACCGCCGGATCAAAGACGCCCCTCGAAACAAGCAGCTGTAGGCCACGGATACGGACCAAGTGAGCAGGCTGCGCTCCTGGAGCGAAACGCCTGTAGCGCCAGGTGAGGCCCTTCTTCGCCATTTTGCCCGCTATGCGCCGCCACACCGCGCGCCGATTACCTCGCCTGCCTGCCGTCCACGAGCTCAATGGTGTGACCTGCGGTGAGCTGATAGTGCATGGGGCATCGCGGGTCGTCGTGGCTATTGCTCGCCAACGCTGAGTGGTAAAGCGACTCATCTAAGCCATAACCTGCTGTGGCGCAGGAGCGGACTCCTGCATAGCGCCCCACAGCCAGTAAACGCCAAGCATGATCGTCTCGGCCACGATGTTGGCCAGGGCTGCTCCCTCGATGCCCCAACCGGAAATCGCAGGGTAGCCCAGCACTACTCGCGCTACCAAGTTCAATGCGAGCGCTCGATTTGCCACAACTTCGCGGTTGGTTGCGTAAAGGTGAACAGTGGTGATTCTATTTAGAAGCAAAGGAAGCAGCAGTAGCGATAACAGCCTCAAGGGACCGGCCGCCGCAGCATAGGCAGCGCCAAAGCTTAATCTCACCAGCGCCTCAGCCAGCAAAAGGCCACAAGCCGCCAGCGCCAACGCCACTATTGTCATAGCGCGCAACGCACTGCTGTAAGACTGTTCCGAGCTACCCTGTGATCCGCCTGAGCCACGTGCGAACGCGGGCAACAGCGCGGCCAGGAATGAGTTGGGAGCCAAAGCCATCAGCTCTAGGAGTCGAGCCGCCACAGAGTAGACGCCGGCTGCCGCCGCCCCACGAAGAGCCTCGATCATGAGCAGGTCAACTCTGATAGCAAGCGCGCCCAAAACGCCGCCAAGGGCGAAGGGGAATGAGCGTAACACCAGCGTGTATGCTGAAGCTAGCAGAGGCCCAGGTGGCCGCTGCGCTCTCTCTGAGCGAGGAGCCGGCGCGTTCTGCGCCGTGCTTGCGGGAGTCAGGCCTCTGTGAAAGAAGATGATGCCAAGAGCTAGCTCGAATAGCTGCACTACGACAAACCATGCAATGAGGAGGGACACCGACTTGAAAGCGGCCAACAGAACCAGCACACCTGCCAGTTGCAGCGAAAGCCCTGCAATATTAATGATCAGGACACACTGCATCCTCCCCAAGGCGCGAAACAACGCGCTAAACGAGGCGTTGGCGGCGTTTAATGTGATCAACACCGCAAGCAATTGTAAAGCAGGAAGAACTGCTGTAGCCGGAGCCAGCAGAATAGCAAGAGGAGAAAACGCCAGGAGCAACCACAGGGTAACACCCAGCGCGCACTTGGCAACCAATGAACTCACGAGCAGGTTGACGCTGCGAGCAGGCCGGCGGGCGATTTCACGCGTGAGGGTCGTCTCCATACCCGCCTCTACAACAGTGCCAAAGGCGAATACCAGCGCCATTATCGTCGCATACTGCCCGAAAGCCTGCACTCCGAGGAGCCGCCCAATTGCCACGGAAGTCAAAAATGCCAGCCCCTGACCGAAGCCGTTGGACAACAGGAGAAGAGAGCCATTTTTCATGAAGGCCAGATTCATAATTCCACTCCAACCTCAGGCACGATAAAACTCCATGTGCTCTCGGAAGAAACACTGTTTATATGCTCGTCACTCCTTACAAGTTCCAGCATATAGTGGTCGCCCAGGCCCCAGAAGGGCCATATTGACGCGGTCTTATCCTCGATCCTCTCCAAGAACGTAAAGAGGCGTGGGTGTCGTGCGACCAGCGCGCCCAGGTACTGCGGTGGCAGAAGCCAGGGCAGCGCCTGCTTCCTCACAACGCGAAAGTAAGGGTAAAATGCTTCTTCGACAGCAGCCATGCGCCAGTAAAAGAGATCCACCTGCTCGTCAGGCCATTCAGCACGCACCGTCGCACGCGCCGTACCATGCCAACGCCTGAAGGCCAGACAGGGCTTCCCCGCCCGCAAATACCACGCACTCTCCCAAAGGCAGTATGGGTTAAGGAGCGAAAGCAGAACGCGCCCGCCTGGCCGTACAAGGTGAGCAAGAGCACCGGCAATCGGCTTTAGAGAAGGCTCACAGTTCAGAGGCCCAAGATTCGAATAAGCGCCGTCGAAGGATCCCCCGCCGAACTCCGTAGCCAATTCACCGAGCGATCCGGCAGGAAGCACACGGGTAGCAATCCCTCCTTGCATGTAAGGCAGGGCAGCAGCTTTCTGCTCAACGATCCTGATCATGTCAGGTGCCACGTCGGTGGCGAAAACCTGTACTCCGCGCGCAGTCAGGTGGAGAGCCTCAGTGCCGGTACCACAGCCGATCTCCAGCAGACGGTCACCTTCGATGAATGTCTCGTCAAGCGCGGCTAGAGTGCGTTTGCGCGTCCATCGCGCCACAGGATTGGCGTTCATGTCGGCGTCGTAATGAGGGGCCGACTTGCTGAAGGCGCGCGCTGCGACTGCGTGGTAAGCGGCCATATCCACGTGCCGGAAGGCGCATTCTTTGTTTGGGGTAGCCTCTTCCAAAATCTTCAACTAACTTCAAGCCCCCGGCAGCTTATACCTCGCTGAATGCCCCAGATAGATGAGATAACAAATCCTACAAGTTCCTACAAGTACATTACGAGAGAGGTTTCACACCTCAAGACGAGCCGGACAAAGGATTTCGCAGCCCCGCGTTTTGGCGAAAAGCCGAATAGGTCAGGCGTGGCAACCCTCTTATTTTGACATAAGTACAAATTGCCTATTGCAAAATATAGGATGTTATGTTAAGATGCAAAGCTAGGACCTATTTTTCTGCTCCGCTTTGTGCGTGAGACACACAGAGACCCTACCTTTCTCAGCCGGAGGGCCAGATGCTGCCTATACGCTACCCCATCCTAGCGCGCGCCGCACGTATAATATTGCTGGTGACGCTCCTTGCAGGGCTCGGTGTCAACGTTTCGCCCCGCTTTTCCCCCTCACAACAATTCACAACTATACAAGTCGCAGGCATGAGCAATCTGCCTGCTCTTCAGGCTGCCAGGCTGCCAGGCTCCGCTGCCGGCGTTGAAGGGTGGGTTACAGATCAGGATACGGGGGCAGCAGTGGCGGGAGCCGAAATAAAGCTCAACGACGCGTTGCAGACGCGCGCAAACGCAGAGGGTTACTTCTCCTTCGCCGCGCCTGAAGTGACACAGGATATTCTCGGGGGTGCTGCCAGCACGAGGGTAGAGCTTTCGGTGAGCGATACAGGCCATGCACCGTGGAGTATACAGGAGGTCGCGCTCTATAAAGGTGATACGCTCAGGCTTTATCCCAGGCTCGCGCCGAAAGAGAAGGCACCAACCAGGATAATATCTGCGCTGGCGCGCGCCCGCGCCCAAACAGCCACCTGGAAAGCCGGCAGCAACGCAGTGAACGGCCGCACCCAGGAGCAGTTTGCATACGCAGCCAACTCCATGTCAGCCCCACCCACACCTCCTGCCCAAATCCGGGTCTATCGGACTGCCAGCAACACTGTGGAGGTGGTTCCTTTCCGCGATTATCTAAAGCGCACCCTTCCTAACGAGTGGATACCCACCTGGGGCGCCGACTCTCTGAAGGCAGGCGCAATGGCAGTCAAAAGCTACGCCTGGTTCTGGATAAACCAGGGCGGGAAGCAGGCCGCCCTCGGAGCCGATCTCAAGGACAACACCGACGACCAGGTTTACGACCCGAACGTCAGCTATGCCAGCACCGATGCCGCGGTTGATGCCACTTTCAATTACACGCTCACACAAAATGGAGCGATCTTCCAGACGCAATACTGCGCCGGAGAGTACAACGGCGATCCTACGGGCGTCTGTCCATGGTCTGGCTCTTACATGACGCAGTGGGGTTCGGCCTATTACGCCGATCAGGGCAAATCATGGGGTTGGATCCTGCAATTCTATTATCCAGGAGCGGCGATCACACCACAGCCTCCGGGGGGCGGCTACGACGGAGAGCCTGTGCCCACCTCGGTCACGGCACCAACAAGAGTTGCGGCCCCACCATCTAACATATATACAGTCGGCCAGGGATCCGCAGTACCTCAGGTCTTTCAGGAGGCCTATGCCCGTAATGGCGGGGCGCAGACGCTGGGCAGAGCTGTTGGTCCCGTACGGTGGTGGCTGCCCTATGTCTCGGAAAACAATGTTGTAGCCCAGCCTTTCAGCGGCGCTAACGGTCGCGGCAACGTCTGGCTCGTCTACGATCTGCTAAAAAGCACTCTCTACCCAGGGATGAAAGCTTATATGCTCTCGGCAGATATCGGCGCTGCTTACGCCACCCACACTCCAGCCGGGCCGGAATGGGTCGGCGCTCCTACCTCCGATCCGTACAAGGCGGGACCAGAGATGGGCGGCCTGCTCAGCCAGGGCTTCACCAGAGGCACGCTGGCTGTGGCGGCAAAGGGCACCACTGTCGATTTCACAGCCTGGCCTGAGAAGTACGTAGGCTGGAAAGCGGAATACTTTGGCGGGCAAGTTACCGGTGCAACACCTCTTCGGGACATTCCCGCGCAACCCGCTCTCGTGCGTGACGTGCCTGCGCCGGAGATGAACTGGGGCACCGCTGTGCAAACGCCCCAGGGCCTGGGCCTCGGAACAGAGGGGTGGACGGCACAGTTCACCCGCGATTACCGGCTTGACGCCGGTTCATATGACCTGGTTATAAGCGCAGACAGCAGTGTGCGCCTCTGGGTGGACAATCTGCTGGCGGTGAATGGCTGGCAGTGGAGCGGACCTAACAGCGTGACTTATAATACGGACTTCGACGGTGGTGCACACACCATCAGAATACAATATTACAGCCAAGGCGCGGGAGCGCAGCTAGCCTTCAAAGTCACCCCGAAGAATAGCGCGCCACCCACTGAAGTACTCCCCGCACAGCCCACGCAAGCTGCCGCGCCACCGCAAGGGCAAACGACCGCCTCGGCACGTGTCACCGTCCAGTGGCTCGGACGGCAGTCGCCGCCAAGCGACAGTTGGGTGCAGCCGTTGACGCTCTATCTATCAACACCGGGAGACCCAACTATCAAAACCACCGTCCAGGGGCAGACTGACCGCAATGGAGTGGCCTTCTACCAGAACTTACCCGTTGGCACCTTTGACGTGCATGTGAAAGGACTACACAGCATACAGTCCGCACGTGCCAACATTACCCTCGCGGCGAACTCCACTGCGGACATCGATATGAAGACGCAAGTGGACGGCGACGTAGACGGCGATAACTGTGTGGGCGTGAGCGACTTTGCCGTCGTACAGAGCATGCTCGGCGCTTCGAGCGCCACTCCTGGCTTCAATCCGGCTGCTGACCTCAACAACGACGGCGTGGTCACGATGAGCGACATCAGCTTACTGAGGTCGGGCTTCGATATGTGCGGAGACATCTCGGCAGACAACCAGTTCCAGGCGTTGAGTAGCAACGCAGCTCCCACTCTTGCCCAAACCCTCTCTCCCTGGACCAGCCCCGAAAGCCTACAACACAATTTGTCACTGACTTTGCTCCCGGCGAGCGCGAGCGTGCAGGTAGGCCAGGTGCTCGATGTAATGGTCGTGGCTGAGGCAGGTACACAACCGATAGACGGCGTATCGTTCGTGCTCAACTTTGATCCCAAGAGCCTCGCGGCTGTGAATAGCAGTGGCGCGGGGACGCAGAACGTCGAACCAGGGTTGGCGCTCCCCGCTATAATGGGCAACTGGATAGACGCCAAAGGCGGGGCGATTGGCTACGCCGCAGGTGTACTCCAGGGAGATCTACCGCAGGGCCGGATAATCGTCGCTCGTCTATACTTCCGCGTAATTGCCGCCGACCCCTCAGGCGAAACCCAGATCACATTCGGGCCAGCGCCTTCACCGCTAACAGAGATAACAAACGGTGGAGTAAACTTGCTGAGCAAGGCGACGGGCGCCAGTGTGACAATTCTACCGTAGAGACCTTTCCAGATGCGGCAGGCGCGCCTACCTCCCAGGTTGGCCGATCTGACCATATCGCCAGTCGAAGTAGTGGCGGCCTACATTGCCCATTTCTACCTGCACACCTGCTGGATTATCCGCCACATAGGTGAGCACCCTGCGCTGGAATGCCTGTAGCATCACCCATTTGGACACACCGGCGATCTTCACATTTGTCCAGTAGGGTTCGGTGATGGGGAAGCCCAGGTCGGTTTGCCAACTGACTATCTTCCCGTCCGAATAGCTCATTGAAGGCCCATTGTATATTGGCCCTGACGAGTTCATGAAGTTCCAGAAGAGATCAGGGATATTGTGCCCGATGGTTGGCTCGTATTTTGCCAGCTTGATTGTGCCTGCCCGTGTCGGGTCATCGAGCACTTGCCCGCTTCTATTGAGTACAGCGGTAACTCCCTGCCCGGTGCGGTCGGAGGCACGCTTGTCGTTATTGAGCGAAGCGACGGCAGCCAGTGTGCTGTAGGTAAGAGCATCAGGGCTGTTGTTGTCGCCCGCCACAGGTGCCTGGGAAGGGGGGCGCGCGGCCTCGAACTGAGCGTCGCCCGTCTGGATACGCCCACTTATAAGCTCGACGACCAGCAGGCCGTTAGTCACGAAAGAAGGGCTGGCCCGGTTGCCCGCAGGGTTATTGATCTCCATGCGCGCTTTGTCGAAGTACTGCACCGCGCGTGTGCCGTTTACGCCCTGCGCGTACGGCTCGTTGGCCGTTGCGAAGCTCACAGGCCCCCACAGCCAGGCGCGGGAAGCCTTCCCAACAAGCACTGGCCGGTCAGCGCGCTCCCACGTGCGGAGAAAAGCTTCGTCTTCGAAGCCTGTAAGCGGCTGAGGGGATGCGACGGCCACCTGGGCAGGCTTGCCACTTGTGGGGGGCGCGGTAAGAACCGCAGGTCCCGTCTTGCTGTCGAAGGAAGAGAAATATATATCCTGGTCGCCACCGCGCGTATCCGGCCATGCAGCATAAACTCTACTCCCATCGGCGGACGTATCCAGAGAGATATAGTCGCCGATGATCGTGCCCTGGAAGCCGACTGCGGGGTCACTGAGCGTGCCACTCAGCCTCACATCCCTGGCGAATGTCTTGCCACCGTCGGTGGAGCGAGTATAGTAGGGCGCATACTTCTTGTTGTTAGGGTCATCACGCCTGTCGAGCCAGAGTAGATGCAAGGTGCCATCGGAACCAACGGTGAGCGTCGGGAAGAACTGATCGTGGCGAGGGCTTGCGGGGTCATCGTTGACACGTACAGGGTTGTTCCAGCTTCGCCCACCATCTGTGGAAGCGGTTAGTTTCACATCAGCATCACCTGTGCTGTAATCATTCCAGGTGACATAGAGAGATCCGCTGCGGGGGTCCACGGCCAGGGCAGGCAGCACAAACAGGCGGAAATCGCTGCCCGGAAGCTGGGCGGGGGGCCGAGATACAGTAGCTACACGCGCCACCTGCGGGAAAGTTTGCCCACCATCTGTCGATTTCGCGAGATAAAGCGCATCGCTATTGGGAGCGGGAGCCTCCCGCCCGGTCTGCGCTTGAGATGAAGCATCGCCTGCTGCCCTGTCATCCAGGTCGCTGGCCCCAACCCCACTGTAGTAGAGCACATATAACTCGCCGTTTGGCCCCACCGCAGGAAACGAACCCTGGGTGTTGCCTTGCTCTTGAAGGCTCACCATCTTGAGCGACGAGAAGGACTTGCCGCCGTCCGTAGAACGCGAAGTCACGATGTCGCCCCGATCCCTGGTTGGGCTGAGGGTTGTAAAGAGCGTCCAGGTTAGATAGACATTTCCTCTGGTTGATGGGTTGTTGCTCCTGTCTACGGTCAGCCACTCTTTATCATTGAAGAGCTTGTCGCTGTTTGAAGAAACCAGAACCGGCTTGCTCCAGGTGGACCCTTTGTCCTGCGAGCGGCTCACAAAGACGCCGCCCACCGTCAGATCGTTCTGGTTGTATCCGAGCACAACCAGGTAAGCGGTACCCGAAGCATCAAAGCCAAGCACAGGGTCGCTCTGGTTCGGAAGCTCGGACGAAATATCCATGTGCCCATCGGCCCAGGTGCGCCCGCCATCGCTCGAACGGTAGTACCAAACTTGCTTTGGGCCAGTTCTCCAGTCCTTAGCGGCAGATAGAACATTGTTGGGGTTGGTTGGGTCTACTGCCAGAGCAGGCTCTTGCTGATCAGCGATGGTGCTCTGATTAGCGCGCACTTCGCTGACATCGCCGGGTGCTTGCAAATAGCGGCCAGCCACGTTGCCGAATCCTACCAGCGCAAGCCAAATCAGCAGGAAAGCGCCAAGCGCCAAAAGCATGGCCAGGGGGCCGCGAAGAGTACCACTCTTCCTGGTCGAGGGTGTGCGATATAGATCGGTCATCAGTTGTTCCTTGGGCAGGTTGGGGAATACAGGCGGTCGTTCCTTCTAAGTGTAGAAGAGACGCATCTTTTGTGTCAAGCCTCATCGGGAGAAAACGCGGGCTCAGGGTGAACTGTCACACGGTAGATGCCGGGCACCGCTGTTCTCACCGCTTTCTCCACCTCAGCTGTACGGGCGTGCGCCACCGAAATGGGCAGGTTGGAGGGCATATAACAGTGCAGCGTCACCACGTACCCCTCGTCCGACCACAGCACCTCTATGTCATGAACGCCGCGCCCAGCCTGCCCACGTGCGGCGGTAGCCACCTGCCGCCTGATCTCCTCTTTCCTGCTGTATTCAGCAACTTTGTGAACTTCCTCGTGGCGCGGCTCAATATGTACCTGAACATCGTGAACACCAGCTATGTCTCGGCGCAGTTCAGCCTCAAGATGATCGGCCTCCTGGTGCGCCGAGAGTAACGTCATCGTGGAGGGCACCTCCATGTGCATATCCAGGCGAAGACCGTGAGGCGTCGCGAAGGCGCGTACATGATGTACTCCCAGGCCGAGCCGTGCCGCTGTCACGATAACTGCCTCCACAGCGCTCTCACTCTCAGGCGCGATGGGTATAGTGTGGACCACTACATCGGCGCGCGGCAATACTTCCTGCACATGCGACACGACCTCATCCGAGACCTGTCGTGAGCGCTCAAGAGAGAGGCCGCGAGGCACGCCTACAGAGATATCGGCGTAAGGCTGGTCGCCAACAAAGCGAACGCGAGCAGAAGGCTCTCCGAGCGTCTGCGCGGTCTTACCTACCGCCGCGACAACATCAGATACAAGCGTCGGCGGCACGTGGTCTGTCAGCGCGTTGACCGCACGTAAGGCCAGGCGTACTGCCACGACAAGAATAATTACCGCGACCAGCGCGCCCGCGGCAGCGTCTGCCGCCACGAGCCATGGGGTAGGCCAACCGAGCGCCAGGCCCACAGCTACAACTAGCAGGGCAATCAGCACAGCAGCCGAGCTGAAGAGGTCTGTGGTGAAGTGGGCAGCGTCTGCCTCTAACGCCGCGCTACCATGCTCTTGTGCGACACGGCTGAGATAGCGCGAGCGGGTAAAGTCCACAATCATGGAGAGGATGAGCACAGCGAAGCCAAGCCAGTTGGCGCTTGGCACTTCGCCACGCCCGAAGACGCGCAGAAATGCCTCGCGCAGGATTCCGAGGGCAGTCAGCGACAGCAGAACAACGGCAAAGAGGGCAGCAAGACTCTCGAACTTGGCGTGCCCATAAGGGTGCGTCGCATCGGGTGGGCGATTGGAGACGCGCACCGCTGCATAGCTCAATGCAGTGCCCGCAAGGTCAACTGTTGAGTTGAGAGCCTCGGAAAATATGCCCAGGCTACCTGTGATGAGCGCGACTGCGAGCTTCGAGAGCGCAAGCAAGATCGTGGCGGAAATGGATGTAAGCGCTGCATGCTGCTTCTGCCTGCGATGCTCCTCGAGGTCACCAGGCGATGGCGTAGGCGCTCCGCCGCTATCCGCACGCAAAACAGGAGGTGCACCGGAGCGCGCGGGTGGTTGTCGTTCCTCTTTACAGTTGCTTGACACCCTTTTTCCACCCTCTTATAATCAGCATGTGCAACCCCGCGACCCCACTTGCGTTGTTACTTATGTCAGCCATTCATCTCCACTCTCAGGATGCTTGAGTATTGTTAGCACGAGCACGGCAGTCCATCAATTATAGGGATCTCCTGTACAACCTTGTTGTACGCGATCTCAAGGTCCGGTACAAGCACTCTGTGCTCGGCTTTTTCTGGTCCCTCCTGAATCCCCTGCTCCTCACCGCTGTATTCTCCTTTGTCTTTAGCGCACTGCTGCGCAATAACACCTATCCAATGTACAATGTCTTTTTCCTATCTGCATTGTTGCCCTGGAACTGGTGCGCAACGTCAGTGGCAACCACCCTCGGCAGCATTGTCAACAACGGCCACCTCATAAAGAAAGTCTACTTCCCACGAGAAATGCTGCCGGTGTCGCTGGTTCTCTCGAACATGATCAATTATCTGCTCTCATTGCCTGCCCTCTTTTTCTTTATGCTCGTCTTCCGGCCAGAGGGGGTCGGCTCTCCTTTCTCGGCAACCTGCGCAACGGCTTGCATCAACGGCCACCTCTTGCTCTTTCCAATTCTGATAGTAACGCAGATGCTCTTTTTGCTGGGGCTGGGTTTCTTCGTCGCGGCGCTCAACGTCTTTTTCCGAGACACCAGTGTACTCGTCGAGGTGGGGCTGAATGCCTGGTTTTTTCTCACGCCTATCATATACGACGCGAAGACTGTCGCGAAAGAATATACAAACCTCCTTTATTACCTTAACCCTATGGCCTCAATCATCGCCAATTACCGTGATATTTTCTACTATAACGATCCGAATAGTCCCGACCCTTTGTTCATGTTGCGAACACTGATTACATCGGCCATTATTTTTGTCCTTGGCTACCTTTTCTTTATGCGCTTCAGTCGCAACTTCGGTGAGGAAGTCTAGCGTGACTTCCTTTGCAGTAAAAACGTATAAGGAAGACGAGGCGGCGAGCGTCGCACCTGAGGGCACGGTGGTGAGCGTGGTGGCGAGCAATGGAGCAGATGCAGCTGCCACTGAAGCGGAGGAGACACGCAAGGTGCAGCCTCAGTTCCCCTCCCGTTATAAGGTGATAAAGTTCAGCAAAGTCTCGAAACGCTTCATTTTACATCACGAGCGAGCGCGCTCTTTTCAGGACGTGATGGTGAGCCTTTTTGGGCTGCGCAGCCTGTCGCGCAGGGGTGTGGCTATGCCAAACCCTTCAACAGAGGAGTTCTGGGCGCTGAGAGACGCAAACTTCAGCATCTATAAAGGCGAGTCGATAGGTATTGTTGGCGAAAATGGCTCGGGAAAATCAACAACCCTCAAGTTGATCTCGCGTATTTTAGAACCTACCTCCGGTAGCGTCTCGGTGCGAGGCAAAGTCTCAGCCCTACTTGAGCTTGGCACAGGCTTTCACCCTGAGCTTACGGGGCGCGAGAATATCTATCTCAACGGCTCACTGCTCGGCCTTTCACGTAAGGAGATGGCTTCGCGCTATCAGGCCGTTGTTGACTTCTCGGAGCTTGCGGAGTTCATTGATACTCCAATCAAGCACTACTCATCAGGCATGGTGATGCGCCTCGGTTTCGCCATCGCGATCAATGTAGACCCCGACATCCTGCTGACTGATGAAGTACTGGCGGTTGGCGACGAAGCGTTCCAGAGGAAGTGCCTGGAACATATTGCCGAGTTGCGAAAACGGGGCGTGACAATCGTCTTCGTGTCGCACGCACTCGAAGCCATACGCAGCATCTGCCAGCGAGCTATCTGGCTGGATCATGGCAAAGTGATCGCTGATGGCCCATCTGGAGAGGTGATAGACCGCTATCTAGCATACGAGAATGAGAAGCACGCCGAGAGGCTTCGGGCCGATCACGACGGAACAGGTAGAGGCGTAGCGCGTCCCGACCCGCTAACCTATGACGAAGTGAATATGGAGCAAGAGATAGATGAACCCCTGGATCAGAACGAGCTGCCACCCGAAGACAGGAGCAGGGCAGTTCCCGATGCGCCGGGGAGCCGGTGGACGACAGGCGAAGTAGCAATTACAGATGTTAGATTCATAGGGGTAGAAGGTGGTGAGACGGCGCTCTTCAAGACCGAAGAGCCTTTCACCCTCCGCATCTTCTACAAAGCCGACAGAAGGCTGGTAAAACCGGTCTTCGGGGTAGCTTTATATACAGAGAATGGCACACAGATTAATGGCCCTAATACCCGCTTCGGCGGACTTGATATTCCGGCCATTGAGGGCACCGGCTATGTAGATTACCACGTTGATAAACTGCCGCTTCTGACTGGCCGCTACGATGTGACGGTAGCGGTCACAGGGTCTGAGATGACAGACATCTACGACCACCAGCACCGCGCCTACAGCTTCGCGGTGCAGCCCACACCGGGCCTCAGCGAGCGTTACGGCCTCGTCTTTATCCCTTCGGAATGGAGTTTTCACCCGGGCGCAGAAGCCACTGAGTAAACCCGCCTTCGCAGAGCTTTTCGAGAAGCAAACGATGGTAGGAGTAACCCACACTCTGCATCTTATCTTTACCCCCCACAGGCAAGTAGGAACGGGTCCAGCTTCGGACTTTACCTGCCGCAGCCTGGCGCAATGATAAATACAATTTACTTCGCCGCCGAGCTTGTTGCCAACTCGATAAGCGTGCGGATCATCACGCCTGTCGCGCCCCGCGTTTGCCAGGCGCTGTCCTTCTCAGTCCAGGCAGTGGCGGCGATATCGAGGTGCGCCCAGGGAGTATCAGCGACGAACTGTTGCAGGAAGGTAGCTGCGGTTAGAGCGCCGCCGAACCTGCCGCCTGTATTCATCAGGTCCGCGATATTGCTCTTTAGTTGGTCCTTGTACTCAGGGAAGAGGGGCATCTGCCATAGCCTTTCTCCGGCGTCTGCGGCAGCGCGAAGCAGATCATCTACCCAGCTTTGCGGGCTGCCCATCACCGCCGGGGTAACGGTGCCCAGGGCTATCTTGATTGCTCCGGTGAGCGTGGCGATGTCCACAAGGCGGTTGGCTCCGCGCTTGCGAGCGAAGTCGAGAGCATCGGCCAGCACCAGGCGGCCCTCAGCGTCAGTGTTGATGATCTCGATGGTCTTGCCGTTCGCCGCCCTGACCACATCGCCTGGGCGAGTGGCGCGCCCGCCGGGCATATTCTCCACAAACCCCGCTACCCCCACAACGTTTACTTTGGCCTCAAGCTGGGCGAGCGCGTATACCGTTGAGATGACTGCTGCCGCGCCGCACATGTCGTATTTCATATAGTGCATGTCGGCCGCGGGCTTGATAGATATGCCGCCCGAGTCGAAGGTTACACCTTTGCCGACCAGCCCTAAAGTTGGGCCGTCCCCGCCCCCTTTATAAGTGAGCACTACCAACCTGGGGGGCCACTGGCTGCCGAGGCTCACACTCAGTAGAGAGTTCATACCCGCGGAGCGTATTTCCTCCTCACCCAGGATTTCACACTCCAGCTTGTTGTCGGCTGCTAATCGTTGAGCCTCTTCAGCCGCGCGCACCGGGGTCATGATATTTGATGGCTCCTCGGCCAGCCAGCGCCCAAAGTTGATTGCGGCAGCTATCTTCTGGCCGCGGTCCAGGCCACGTCGTGCAGCATCTTCGTCACCTGCTACCCACAGCTGGATTTCGGTGACCTCCGTGCGGTCCGACTTTTCCTTGTACAGGTCAGGCTCCATCAATCCTGTCAGGGCACCATCAATGATCGCAGCGGCGTGCTGTTCAGGTAATACTCCCTGCGCTTCCTGGAGAGCTAAACAGACGCGCTTTACACCTTTGTTGCGCGCCTGGCGCACTACCGCCCCTGCCAGGCGGCGCAAGGTTCGTAGATCGTAGTGGTCGCTTTTGCCCGCACCCGCAAGGAGTATCCTCCGTGTCGGCATAGCTGCCGGGTAGAGCCACTCATATTCGAAAAGCCTGCCTTTGAAGCCGCCGTTAGCGATCAGAGAAGTGAGCGCCCCGTTAAGAACCGCGTCAACTTGTTGGGCGGCGCCTTGTAGCTTCTCGCCGGAAGACGCACTTACTACAATGAGATCAGCCTCTATCTCTGCGAGTGAACCGCTAACTACTCTGGTTTCCATACTCCTCCTACTTGCGCGGCGCTACATCTTCTCGCTGCTGTGGCCGGGGAAGATGCTCGACTTTGGATCTATATAGTTCTTTGCTACATTAACCGCCATTGCCGCTTGCCCGTATCCGGTCGCAATGAGATTCATCTTGACTTCCTCAGCGGCTATATCACCGGCGGCGAAGACACCCGGCAGGTTAGTCTCCATTTTGTTGTTAACTATGATGCCGCGCTTCTCAAGGGCCAGGCCCCACTCGCGGATCGGGCCAATATCGGCCTTAAATCCAACGTTGACCAGAATCGCGTCTACATCGAGCGTTTCTTCCTCTTTGGTCTTATTGTGATAGACCACGCACTGTTCCAGCTTGCCGTCGCCGGATACCTGCTTTACTTCGTACGGGGTGAGCACGCGCACAGGCGACTTCATTAGCTCCTGTACCGAACCTTCGTGGGCGCGGAACTCATCGCGCCTGTGGATGAGCGTTATAGACCTCGCCACGTCCTGCAAGTTGAGCGCCCAGTCCACCGCAGAGTCGCCCCCGCCAACGATGAGGAGGTTTTTGTCCTTGAAAGCGGCTTTTTCCTTGACGAAATAGTGGACGCCCACTCCCTCAAGATCATCCACGCCGGGGGCGTTCAGCTTATTGGGCGCGAAGGCCCCTACCCCTGCACAAATTACAATGGAGCGGGTAAGGTGGCGACCTTTATCAGTGACTAATACCCAGTGGCCCTCATCGCTTTTATCCAGTGTCACTACGCGCTCATCGAGGCACATCGTAGGGTTCCATTGCAGTGCTTGCTCGACCAATACCTTCACAAGGTCTTTGGAGATTATTTTTGGGAAGCCGGGCGCATCATAAATATACTTCTCAGGGTAGAGCGCGGTGAGTTGCCCGCCAGGCTCGGCAAGGGCATCTATGAGCTTGGTTTTCATGGTCCGCATGCCGGCATAAAAAGCGCCGAAGAGCCCTGTGGGGCCCGCGCCGATAATCGTGATGTCGTAAAGCTCGTCCTCAGCTTCAGCAGCACCTTCAGCGAGCGGTTCGCCCGCCGCACTTGCTTCATGAGCGGGAGTTGCAGCGCCGTTGCCGGGATCTTCCGTCAGACCCATATTCTTTCCTCCCTGGGCGCACTCAGTATTGAATGCATTGTGAGAAATATCACCACGCCTATTATAACTGAGAAGTAGCAGAGGGACAAACGGGGGCGAAATGTGAAGTGGCTGGCAGCGCTACGGTACGCCTACTGAGCGATATACTCTGCACCACACGCACCTCACACCTCACCCTTCGGCCACTACTATTCTTTGGGTGCAGGCGTGCTGGCGGGCCGGAGAGGGGCTGTCCCAGGGCCCCCGGGTTGAGGCGGCGCTGCTTGCTGCAAGGAGAGCGAAAGCATCTTGCTCAGTTGAGCGCGGGTGATGCTAAGGCCCGGCCGGAAGGTGCCGTCGTTGTAGCCGCCTATCAGACGGCCCGCCGATGCCGCTTCCACGTAACCATATGACCAGTCGTTCACAGGCACATCTGTGAAGGTTGGGCTGTACGGGAAGAGAGGCGACCAGTTGAGGGATAAGACCAGCATCTTAGCGGCTTGCGCCCTTGTGACAGGGTTGTTGGGGCGGAACGTGCCATCGGTATAGCCGGTGATAACCCGCTGGCGATAGACCGTCTCCACATACTGGTAAAAGGTGCTGCCATAGGGCACGTCGCCAAAAGAAGGGCGCGGCGGCACGTACAAGGCCCAGCCGAAACCGACCGTGAGCATCTTTGCAAATTGCCCGCGAGTACTGCCGGAGGCAGGGCGGAATGTTCCATCTGCATACCCTGAGATCGCGCCTCGACAGTAGAGATCTGAGATGTAGCTGTAGGCCCAGTAACTGTCGGGCAAATCGCTGAAGCTTATACCGCAAGGCCCTGGGGTCTGCGTGGGCGCCGGGCGAGGTGTGCTCGTCGGCACCGGACGAGGTGTGCTCGTTGACACCGGCCTCGGAGTACTTGTTGGAGCAGGCGGCGGGGGACCGCTACTGCTGGGGATCCACATCATGGCATCGAACCAGACGTTGCGCCCCGACTCTCCGGTGTAGTCTGTCAGAGTAACTTGCGCCGTGTCACCTGCGTTCCACCGGAACTTGCCCACGTGCGCCCAGCTGCCGTCGCCTACATCTGTGATAGCCTTCTGGCTCACTCGTGAAATAATCATTCCATCTGCACTGTAAACCTGGTAGCGTGCATTCTCGGTATCGGTTGTTTGGTTGTCTACCCAGGGCACAAAGGCGTAAAGGTCATAGTAGCCGCTTGTGGGGAGTTGGGCGCTCCATGTGCCTGAGTTGACGCTGCTCGACTGGTCGGCTACGGAGTCGGTCACATAAGTGTTGGAGTTGTTATAGCCGCCGCCGTAGATCGCCCAGTAGTGAGCTTGATCAATGATGCCTGGCACAGCCGTGAAACCGGGATCGGTGTTGTCTACCAGGGCGGAGCGCGTGCTGTCTCCGCGTATCAAGCTCATATAATAGGACCAGTCCCAGTTCGGGCCGGGGTCGACGTGGCTCTGATTGGGCACCTGGTAATGGCCGATGATGTGTGCCCGGTCCTTCTTGATGCCGTAGCGGTCGGCAATGTTGCGCGCCAGCGCTGAGGAGGCCTGGTACATCGCCTCCGTATACCAGCCCGGCTGGTTCATAAACCCTTCGTGCTCGATCCCTATTGACTTTACGTTATAATCCCAGACGCCCGCCTGGTACGCGGTATTTGCCTCACGTACCATTTGCGTTATTTGGCCGTCTGACGAGCGGATGACATATTGCGAGCTTACGCCGGAGATAGGATTCTGGAACCAGTTAATTGCAGATGCGTAAGAGCCTTCGGTGTCGTGGATTATGATGTAGCTAAGGGGACCGTATGGCCTGCCCACTGTATAGTTATTGCTGTCGGCAGGGACCCACAGTGCAGGACCGTAATCGGGGCTTTGCGGTTGCGGCCCTGCTGAACGGGGTAGCGCACCCACAACGCTCGCGCTCAATGTAACGACCTCTCCCGAGGCAAGTTGAGCACGCGCGCCATTCTGGATCACCTTGAACACCTCGATGGCGTAGCTCTGCCTGACCCCGACGTCAGTTGCACCGGAGTAGGCTTCGACTGCTCCGTACCATGCTGTTAGATCGGTTATTTTTTCGGCTGATAGATTCAGCTTACGGGATATGTCGCTCAAGAGGGCCGCGCCTGCTTCGATGTTAGCTGTTGCATCCACCTTTATGGAAGCTGTGGAGAGAGAAGTGAGGATTGCCGCCCGTTGCAGCGTTCCTCCCGATGCATCAACCAGGTGCATGATGCCAAAGCCGTTGTCAAGAGAAGGAGATCCACCTCGCTGCTCCCAGTGCGACTCCACATAGCCGATGCCCATCAGCACCTGGAGAGGCACGCCCCATTCTTTGGCAGCTTCGCTGAAACTCTGCGCAACTTTGCCTGGGCCACTTTCGTCCTGTGCCTTCAGGGGCGCAGCTGCCACAAGTGCTGTAACAATCAATAGCATCAGGACCGCCGATCCCAGGCGGGAGCGCGGCCTCCTGAGCGCCGGCATCACACGCATTCGAGCTTTCAGCATAAGCAACCTCACGAAGTGTTCTTCTGCCTTTGAAAGTAAGACGATCCTGAGAGCAAAGAGTTGCACACTTATCTTACGTCAAGCTCATAAGGATGCACAATAGCCAAAAGCTCCCAACTGCCAGGTTTCTCTGCTAAAACTCTCTCTGCTGTTAGAGGTTCCAAACATGGCCCATGTGCCTGTAGTGCGTACGAGCTTTCGCTATGACCTCCCAGGCCGCTTCGCGGTTGTCCCAACCTGTTAGTTCTATTTCGACATCTTGCAGTCGTTTGTAGGTTACAAAGAAGTTCTCGATCTCGCGAAGCCAGTGAGTCGCCACATCTGAAAGCTCACATACCGCGAGGAAGCGTGGATCACCTACAGGCACAGCCAGTATCTTCGAGTCCTCGCCGTGCTCATCATGCATCAGGAGCACACCGATAGGGCGCGCAGTGACGATACAGCCCGGAAAGGTCGGCTCCTCGACCATAATCAAGGCGTCCAGCTCATCTCCGTCCAGCGAGAGTGTCTCAGGAATCAGTCCGTAGTCGGTCGGGTAATGCACGGACGAATAAAGAACTCGGTCTAGCCGGATGCGGCCACTCTTACGATCGTACTCATATTTGTTGCGACTGCCACGTGGTATCTCTACCAGCACATCTACCGCCTCATCAGCATCGAATGATGCTCTTGTCATTGCCACCTCCACAGAGCCGGGATATATGCCCGAACAGCAGATTATTTTGCGAACACATTGGTAGTTAATCAGCAATCCATAGTTTAGCAAAGAGATGCCCCACTGTGAAGGTGTGAAGCAATAAGGCAGGGTCAGAGTCAGCTTTGGGTGTACTGTCTCGGTTTTGTCATTCTTCACTCCTCATTGCTCACTCCTTATTGCTCATGTATAATACACGTGCGGCCAGCGCAATTTGCTTGGCTAGACAGGCGATTATATGGAGGAATCTTTCAATGACCTATGTAATTACTGAGCCTTGCATAAACGTTAAAGACACGGCATGTGTAGACGTATGCCCTGTGGATTGTATTCACCCGCGCAAAGACGAGCCGGGCTTTGAGGCCGCTGAGCAGCTTTATATTGACCCTGACGAGTGCATAGACTGCGGCGCATGCGAGCCGGAGTGCCCGGTGAATGCCATCTATCCAGAGGATGATGTGCCAGAGGAATATACCTCTTATATTGCCAAGAACCTGAACTTCTTCAAGTAAACCCCCGCTTATGCGAGGACTTCGCTATGAGGACTGCTAGCTGAGAAAGCTACTCAATGTGCAGTCCTCATTGAGGTTCTGATCCCAACATGCCCCTTATAAAGTCTCACATTGATATAACCTCAGAGCAGTTTTGTGCCAACCGTTCATATATGGCCTCCCTTGTGGCTGATCTGAAGGCACGGCTGCGGCAGGTGAGGGAAGGCGGCGGGGCCAGCGCCATCTCAAAGCACAGAGCGCGCGGCAAAATCCTCGCACGTGATCGTGTCGAGATGCTGCTCGACCCTGACACTGCTTTTATGGAGTTCTCTGCGCTCGCGGCCAATGGCATGTACAATGGCGATGCGCCATCGGCGGGGATCATCACCGGCGTCGGCGTAGTCTCCGGGCAAGAGTGCGTGCTCATCGCCAATGACGCCACAGTGAAGGGGGGCACTTATTATCCCATTACAGTAAAAAAGCACTTGCGTGCCCAGGAGATCGCTGAAGAGAACCATCTGCCCTGCATTTACCTCGTAGATTCGGGAGGTGCTTTCTTGCCGCTGCAAGATGAGGTCTTCCCCGATAGGGAGCACTTTGGGCGAATCTTCTACAACCAGGCAACTATGTCGGCTAAAGGCATACCGCAGATAGCAGTCGTCATGGGGTCTTGTACAGCAGGCGGGGCCTACGTCCCCGCGATGTCGGACGAAACAGTAATCGTCAAAGGCACCGGCACCATCTTCCTGGGCGGACCGCCACTGGTGAAAGCAGCGACAGGAGAAGAAGTGAGCGCCGAAGAGCTGGGCGGGGCAGACGTCCACAGCCGCACAAGCGGAGTAACAGATTATTACGCCGTAGACGATGAGCACGCCCTGGCAATCACACGTGACATCGCTTCCAACCTCTTTCGCGAGAAATATTACCCCTGGGAGGTTACTAGCCCCGAACCCCCTGCTTACGACCCAGCAGAGATATACGGCGTTGTTGAGCAAGATAATCGCAGGCCTTACGATATACGTGAGGTGATCGCTCGCATAGTGGATAGGTCTCATTTCGACGAGTTCAAGCAATTGTACGGCAGCACGCTCGTCTGCGGCTTTGGACGTATAATGGGTTATCCTGCTGGCATAATCGCCAATAATGGCATCCTCTTTTCTGAGAGCGCGTTGAAGGGCGCCCACTTCATCGAGCTTTGCACAAAACGGCGAGTGCCTCTTGTTTTCTTACAAAATATCACAGGCTTTATGGTTGGCCGTGAGTACGAGAGCAAGGGCATAGCCAAAGACGGAGCCAAGATGGTAATGGCTGTAGCAAACGCTCAGGTGCCCAAGTTCACCGTCATCATTGGTGGCTCGTTCGGAGCGGGGAACTACGCCATGTGCGGCAGGGCCTATGGCCCACGCCAGCTCTGGATGTGGCCCAACGCACGCATCTCTGTGATGGGCGGCCAGCAAGCCGCTAATGTGCTGCTGACGGTGAGGCGCGACAACTTGCAAGCGGCAGGAAAAGAGATGACCAGGGATGAACAGGAGGAGTTCATGCAACCCACGCTCGACAAGTACGAGGCCGAGGGCAATCCCTACTATTCGACAGCGCGCTTGTGGGACGACGGCATAATTGATCCCGTTGACACGCGCATGGTGCTGGGGTTGGGCATAGCCGCATCTCTGAACGCCCAGATACCCGCCACGGAGTACGGCATCTTTCGTATGTAAGTCCAGGATATGTCTCAGAGTTACCACAACCTTCTCTTCAGGATCGAAAACAAGGTCTGTTATATTACCTTGAACCGACCCGAAGTACATAACGCCTTCAACTCAGCGCTCGTAGAGGAGTTGCGCTTAGCCTTTGCTGAGGCCGCTTCGCGCTCACCGAGTGAAGTGCGGGCAATCGTGCTCGCGGGGGCGGGACGCTCATTCTGCGCCGGTGCGGACGTAAAGGGGATGCGCGAAAGCCTTGACTTTACTGAAGAAGAGAATATCGCCGATGCCTTGCGCATGGCCCGCATGTTCGATACAATCGACAGTGCTCCTGTGCCTGTGATTGGGCGCATACAAGGGGCGACGCTCGGCGGTGGCGTTGGGTTGGCAGCCGTTTGTGACATTGTGATTGCGGCAAAAGACGCTCTTTTCGCTTTCTCAGAAGCCAAGCTGGGGATACTTCCGGCGGTTATCTCCCCTTATGTGCTGTCGAAGATAGGGCGCAGCCACGCGCGTGCCCTCTTCTTGACAGCAGAGCGTTTCAGCGTGCAGCGTGCCTTGCAAATTGGCCTCGCGCACGTAGTTGTAGACCCTGAGGGCCTGGACGCTGAAGTAGAACGCATCGTTGGCGAAGTGATGAGGTCCGCGCCGAGGGCCATCAGTCGGGCCAAGGAGCTTATAGGGATTGTGCCTACGCTGGAACCGGAGGATGCCATGCAGATGACAGCGGAAACTATTGCCGCTATGCGCGTGAGCTCACAAGGGCAGGAAGGGCTGCGCGCCTTTCTTGAGAAACGCAAGCCGGAGTGGGCATGACCCAGGAGCGGCCCAAGCTCTTCACCAGGCTGCTTATCGCCAATCGTGGTGAGATAGCTGTACGTATAGCGCGCGCCTGCCGATCACTTGGCGTCAGATCGGTGGCAGTTTACTCCGATGCTGACCGGGGTGCGCTTCACGTTCGCGCCTGCGACGAAGCCTACAATATAGGCCCTGCCCCTGCCTCTGAGAGCTATCTGCGGGGCGACAAAATAATCGAAGTCGCACGTGCCGCGGGTTGCGAGGCGATACATCCCGGCTATGGCTTCCTATCGGAGAACGCTAATTTTGCCGCCGCTGTGATCGAGGCAGGCATCGTCTGGGTAGGGCCGCAGCCTGAAGCCATTCGCCTCATGGGATCCAAGATCGAGTCGAAGCGGCTCGCCGAGGCCAGCGGTGTGCCTGTGGTGCCGGGCTACTGGGGCGACGATCAGAGCCTCGGCAGGCTCACAGAAGAAGCGCAGCGCATAGGTTATCCCGTGCTGATTAAAGCTTCCGCGGGCGGCGGCGGCAAAGGCATGCGCGTAGTCAACGATCGCAAAGGGCTGGCAGAAGCCATAGAGGGCGCGCAGCGAGAAGCTCAAGCAGCCTTTGGCGACAGCAGCATCATGCTGGAAATGTACCTCACAGAGCCGCGCCACATCGAAGTTCAGGTGCTGGGCGATAGTTTCGGCAATCTGGTGCATCTGGGAGAGCGCGACTGCACCGTGCAGCGCCGCCATCAGAAGGTAGTGGAAGAAAGCCCGTCGCCAGCTATTAACGTTGAGCTTCGTGCCCAAATCACAGGTTCGGCGCTCGCGCTGGCAAAAGCCGCAGGCTACTCAAACGCAGGCACCGTCGAGTTTATCTTCCAGGATGGGCGCTACTATTTTCTTGAGATGAATACTCGCCTTCAGGTGGAGCACCCCGTCACCGAGGAGGCACTGGGCCTGGACCTCGTGGAAGCTCAGATAAGGATCGCGGCGGGGGAAAAGCTGTGGTTAAGGCAGAACGATGTCGCCTTTAAGCGCCACGCTCTCGAAGTGCGCCTCTATGCAGAAGATCCGGACCATGGCTTTCTCCCTTCAACAGGAACGATCAACAGGCTACAACTTCCACCCGTAAAGAACATCCGCGTGGACGCCGGGGTCGGCCAGGGCGATACCATCTCTCCCTACTACGATCCGATGATAGCCAAAATTATCGGCTGGGGCGACTCACGTGCGGCGGCTATTGACCACATGAGCGAAATGCTTGGCGGAACGATCCTTGAGGGAGTGACAACAAACCTGGGGTTCCTGCGCTGGCTGATGTGGCAGCCGCAGTTCAGGTCTGCGCGCTTTTCCACTCGCCTTATAGAGCAGTACTATACACCAGCTGAACATGCAGAGCTTCCGATAGAAGTCATAATCGCCGGGGCAGTAATACGGCTGCTCGCGCCCGGTATCGTTTCTGCTGGGCATAACGAGCCAAAAGCCACCTGGCAGGCGCAAGGGTGGAGGCAGGCCCGGCAGAATATGCCGGCAAATTTGGTCGTTGATGGCGAACGCTACGACATCAGGCTATCTGCTCTCGCTGAGAAGCCGGAGGGCTGGTGGGCTGTGGTCTCTCAGGGCGGGCAAGCCCTGTACGATGATGAACTGACACTTACACTGCCCAAAGGCGCCGACCCCTTTTCCCGCGTCGAATCTGCTATTCAAATCCAGTTGGCTGAAAGCCTGACGCGCTACTCACTCAAGATTGACGGCACACAGCTTAATAGCTTTTCGCTTCGATGGGAGGAGCGTGACTACTGGATACGCAGCGCCCCCGCCCTTGCGACAGACCGTCTGTCCAAGTCGCTTGGAGTTGGTAGTGAAAACAGCCTTGAAAGCCCTATGCCCGGTAAGGTGCTCAAGGTGCTTGCGAAGGCGGGCGAGATGGTCGCTGAAGAACAGCCGCTTGTGATAATCGAGGCGATGAAGATGGAGTTCACGGTGCGCGCCCCGCACGACGGCGTGGTAGCTGAGGTCAGGTATAGCGAGGGCGACCAAGTGACAGTTGGCGACACCCTGATCGAGATGGAGAAGTAAGGCATTGGCGAATTATCCGGAAAAGGTGATTGTATACGAGGTTGGGCCGCGAGACGGGCTGCAAAATGAGAAAGTCACTGTGCCCACCGGAGCCAAGATCAACTATATTAACCTGCTGAGCGCAGCACGCCTTCCTTACATCGAGGCCACCTCCTTTGTCAGCCCGAAAGCAGTGCCGCAGCTTGGAGATGCATCCGAAGTGATCTCCGGTATCGAGCGACGGGCAGGCACACGCTACCCCGCACTCGTGCCTAATGTGCGCGGGATGCAACGAGCAGTAGATGCGGGTGTACGTGACATCGCGCTTTTCACATCTGCGTCTGAGAGTTTCACGAAGGCGAACATCAACAGCAGCATTGGCGAGTCACTCGACAACTTCAAGCCCGTAGTAGCACTCGCCGCAGAGCACGATATTCGCGTGCGCGGCTACGTGAGCACTGCACTCGGCTGCCCTTACGAGGGCGCGGTGCCTATCGAGAAGGTTCGGGAAGTAACGCTTGCCCTTCTTGAGCTAGGGGTCTGGCAGGTCTCTCTGGGCGATACCGTAGGGGTTGGTACCCCCAACCAGGTGGAGGATCTGTTGGCCTTACTTTTGAAGGATATTCCTGCGGCCTTCCTCGCTGTACACTTTCATGACACGCGGGGCACTGCGCTCGCCAATGTGCTGTCCGCCTTGCAGATGGGGGTCTCTACAGTCGATTCATCATCAGGAGGGCTTGGAGGCTGCCCGTACGCTCCCGGCGCGGCAGGCAATCTTGCCACCGAAGACCTGCTCTTTATGCTAAACGGCATGGGGATAGAAACAGGCGTTGATGTGGACAAAGTGGCTGATGCCTCCCTGAGCATCCTGCAACTGCTGGGCAAGCCGCCCGCAAGCAAATATTTGCAGGCATCTATTATTGGGAGTAGGGACTGAAACGAGGGTACCGTCGCAACAGCAGGAGATCAATTTTGCCGAACATCCGAAAGGTGCTAATCGCAAATCGGGGTGAAATCGCGCTCAGAGTGGTGCGCGCCTGCGCCGAGGTGGGTATCAGGTCGGTAGCTGTTTTCTCGGAGGCGGACAGGACTGCGCTCCACGTTCGGGCTGCCCATGAAGCCTACCCAATAGGGCCTGGTCCCTCAACAGAGTCGTATCTGCGGATTGACAAGTTGCTCGAAGTGGCACGCAAATCGGGGGCTGATGCTGTTCACCCGGGCTACGGCTTCCTCGCTGAGAACGCCAACTTCGCCGAAGCAGTAATCGCCGCCGGACTCACCTGGATCGGACCTTCTCCCGGAGCCATGCGCCTGCTAGGGGATAAGCTAACTGCCCGCAGAACTGCCGAGGCCGCGGGCGTGCCTGTCGTGCCCGGCACAGATGTTGCCCTGGACAACGCGGAGGAAGCGGCAGCCGCAGCCAAAGGGATCGGCTACCCCGCGTTGATTAAGGCCTCGGCGGGCGGCGGCGGCAAAGGCATGCGTGTAGTCAACAGCCCGTCTGAGCTTGAATCCGCACTGAGGAGCGCAAGCAGTGAGGCATATTCTTCCTTTGGCTCCGGCGTCGTCTATCTCGAAAAGTATCTCGATTCAGTAAGACACGTAGAGATTCAGGTGTTAGCGGACGAGCATGGCAACGTTATCCATCTGGGCGAGCGCGAATGCTCTGTGCAGCGCCGTCACCAGAAGCTAATCGAAGAGTCGCCTTCAGTGGCTGTCGATGCAAGGCTGCGCGAGCGAATGGGCGCGGTAGCGGTTGCTGCGGCGCGTGCTGCCGGTTATAGCTCGGCCGGCACGGTGGAGTTCCTCGTTGACAGGCGCAAGAACTTTTACTTTCTTGAAGTAAACACACGCTTACAGGTGGAGCACCCGGTAACAGAGCTTGTTACCGGTATCGATCTGGTTCTGGAGCAGTTTCGAATCGCTTCGGGCAGGCCACTTCGCCTGGCCCAAAGCGATATAGGTCTCCGTGGCCACGCCATTGAGTGCCGTATCGCCGCCGAGGACCCCTTCAACAACTTTGTCCCATCGCTCGGAGATATTACCGCACTCACCGAGCCGAGCGGCCCAGGCGTGCGGGTAGACAGTAGTATTTATCGCGGCGGGCGCGTTTCTATCTACTATGATCCGATGATTGCCAAGCTGATCGTGTGGGCGCCTACAAGGGCGCTTGCCATCCTCAGGATGCGGCGCGCATTGGAAGAATACCGGATTGTTGGCGTACAGACAAACATTCCTTTTCACCTTGCCGTTATGGACTCTATTGACTTCCAGAGGGGCAGGCTGGACACGAAGTTCGTGGAGCGATTCCTTACGAGCGGGGGAATGTCGAAGGGGGTCGAGGAAGATCTCTCGCCTGTGGCAGCAATAGTAGGGGCGCTCGTGGCTGACCGCAAGCGCATGTCAGGGAGTGCCTTCAACAGCGGCCAGAGTAGTGCAGACAACACCACTGAAACAAACAACTGGCGGCTGGCTGGGCGCAAGGCAGGGCTGAGGTAAGTCATGCCCAAATATTATCTGCAAATAGGCGATCACGAGTACGGCTTCGATTTAGAGCAATCCGAGGCAGGCGCTACAATCCGCCCGATTGCGGGTGAGAGCGAAGCGGCAGGCGCGGAGGCACAGCCAATAGGCGTGGATTTTGCCCCTGTACATTTCTCTGCCGATACAGGCGAAGGCCTTTACTCGATCCTTGCAGATAATATGAGCTTCCAGGTTTATGTGGAAAATACGGAGGAAGGTCTGCGCATGGTAATGTGGCGGCACCGCTTCGATGTGAAGGTGCAGAGCGAGCGCGAATGGCGGCTAGAGAAGATCGCGCCGCGCACCACAGTGCATACAGGCGCTCTGATAGTGAAAGCTCCTATGCCGGGCCTAGTCAAGGGCGTTCTGGTACAGGTGGGCGATGAGGTCAAGGCCGGACAGCGGATGCTGGTGCTCGAAGCGATGAAGATGGAGAACGACATCAACGCCCCACGCGACGGACGGATAACGGCGGTCAACACGGAAGGCGGAGCGGTGGTCGAGGGCGGGAAACCGTTGCTGACTTTAGAATAGAAAGGGCAAGGCGGGTGTCTGAAGAACGTGACGAGTGGCGGGAGAATCTGCTTGAGCCTGCGTTGGAGCGCACTCCTGAGCGTGCCGATAGCTTCGAGACATCTTCTGGAATAGCTGTAGAACGCCTCTATACGCCGGAAGACCTTGCTCACTTTGACTACGAGCGCGAGCTTGGTTATCCAGGGCAGTTCCCCTTCACTAGAGGTGTGCAGCCTACCATGTACAGAGGCCGCCTCTGGACGATGCGCCAGTACGCGGGCTATGGCACCGCCGAAGAGTCTAATCGCCGCTACAAATACTTGCTGGCCCAGGGGCAAACCGGCCTTTCCGTCGCCTTTGATCTCCCCACTCAAATGGGCTATGACAGTGACCACCAGGCGGCGGAGGGTGAGGTAGGAAAGGTGGGCGTGGCTATCAGCTCGCTCCCCGATATGGAGCTACTTCTCGCTGACATTCCGCTCGACAAAGTCAGCGCCTCGATGACAATCAACTCCACCGCGTCGATTTTACTTGCATTCTACATCGCGGTGGCACGCAAGAGAGGCATAGAGGAAGGGTCACTCTCCGGCACTGTGCAGAACGATATCCTCAAAGAGTATATTGCGCGTGGCACTTATATCTACCCGACGGCATATTCCATGCGTATTGTGGGAGACATCATCACCTACTGCGCCGAAAAGCTGCCGCGCTGGAACCCCATTTCGATTAGCGGCTATCACATCCGAGAGGCAGGTTCCACAGCCGTACAAGAGGTAGCCTTCACAATCGCCAATGGGATAGCCTACGTTGAAGAGGTGCTGCGGCGCGGGGTGCCGGTGGACAGCTTCGCCTCGCGGCTCGCCTTCTTTTTCAACGCCCACAGCGACTTCTTCGAGGAGATAGCCAAGTTTCGCGCAGCGCGCAGGCTCTGGGCGCGCACTATGCAGGAGCGGTTCGGGGCGAACAACTCGCAGTCTATGATGCTCCGCTTTCATACACAGACAGCCGGTTCATCGCTAACGGCGCAGCAGCCCGATAACAACGTGGTGAGGGTAGCTATCCAGGCGCTCTCTGCTGTGCTGGGGGGGACGCAATCGCTGCACACCAACTCGCTGGACGAGGCGCTCGCCCTACCCTCGCAGCGCGCCGCGACAATCGCCCTGCGCACCCAGCAGATCATTGCTTACGAAACTGGCGTCGCCTCTACAATTGATCCTCTCGCAGGTTCATATTATGTCGAGTCGCTCACCAACCAAATCGAAGCGGGCGCTAGTGACTATCTCCGGCGAATTGACGAGATGGGCGGCACCCTTGCCGCTATTGACAACGGCTTCCAGCAGCACGAGATAGAGGAAGCCTCCTTCAACTGGCAGAGCGACGTGGACTCAGGCGAGAGGCTCATCGTGGGGGTGAACAGCTTCCAGAGTAACGAAGCGCCGCATACCGATCTGCTCAAAGTGAATCCTGCGCTGCAACTTGGGCAGGTGGCGCGTTTGCGCGAGTTGCGGCATTTGCGCGACTATGCTCAGGTAGAGCTCGCGCTGGAAAGACTGCGCAACGCAGCCACAACTGATGACAACCTGATGCCTTCCATAATAGAAGCCGTGGAGAAGCTGGCAACGCTCGGAGAGATCAGCGACGCCCTCAGACAGGTCTTCGGCACCTACGACGAGCGGCAGGCCATTTAGCGACCAGGCCCGCCGGTCCCGCTGAGCCAGCCGAGTCCACCAAGCAGACGCATACCCTTTTGCAGGCTCGCCTGCGAGCGGGCGTAGGCCTCGCGTGCCTCCGCAACCCCTATTGCGACAAAGCGCACCCTTTCCCCGGGAAGGAGTTGAGCCATTACCGGCCAATCCGCTTGCGCCACCACACCCAGCAGCGGATAGCCTCCGGTGGTCTGATGATCTACGCCCAGGAGGAGAGGGCCGCCATCGGGCGGCAGCTGTATAGCGCCTCGCAACACGGGAAACGAGGCCATTTCTCCTCTCCCATGCATAACTGCGCCTTCCATGCTGGACAAGCGAGTGCCCATGCGGTCGCTTAGCTCAGTCACCCTCCACACAGCGTCTACAAAGTTCCTGAGGGAAGCCCTTGACGGCTTGCCGGGACCCTCGAACGGAATAAACCTGAGGACGTGCTCGCCCGTAGAAGGTGTGGCAGGGCCGCCCAGCCAGTAACGCCCGCTTACGCTCGCGGGCGAGTATTGTATGGGAGCAGCCTCAAGCAGATCGCCCGCACGCAGCGCCCGCCCATCTAAGCCGCCAAACCCGGCAGGCAAGCAAGTGGATGACGATCCTAACAGACGAAGCGCCTGAAAGCCCCCCGCGACTGCCAGAAAAGCGCGTGCGCCGCCGTGCCGCGGTGATTTCCGGTTGAAGCGAAGCGTGGCCCCTGCGCGCAAGAACCACGACATCCCCTGTGGCACAGGGTCGTTGTCCACGTAGCAGGCGAAATCTGCTCCCTCAAGAGCAATAGCGGTGGACTGGATGGTGCGGAGAGTAGGTCCCGTGAGGGTCAGTTCTAGAACGGGCGCACCTGCAACATTGCCAACGAGAGCATTTGCCCTGGCGGCCGCGTCACGGTCGGATACACCTCCCTGGCCGAGGCCCAGGTGGGCATAGCCTGGCCTTCCAACGTCCTGGATGGTTGTTAGCGCACCGGGGCTTACCACCTCAAATAGAGGGTGTTGAGCCGCGTCTCTCCGCACGTTAGGTGGGGAGCTTTCCACCGCCTCCACGCTCTCAACGAAGCGCACACGGTCGCCAGGGGCGAAGAGCGCAGGCTCACGAGCAGATGCATCCCACACGCGACAAGAGGTGCGCCCAATAATACGCCAACCGCCTGGGCTGGCGCATGGATAGATGCCCGTCTGCAAGCCCGCTATTCCCACTGAGCCTGCCGGTACTCGCACACGCGGCGTGCGCAGCCGAGATGAACCAATCTTCGAGGAGACCCTGCCCATGTATGCAAAGCCGGGCAGGAAGCCGAGAAAATAAACCGTGTACGGGTGCTGTGTGTGCAGGCGTATCACTTCGCTGACCGCAAGGTCGTGCTCGGCAGCAATTTCCTCCAGGTCAGGTCCCTCACTGCCACCATATCGCGCAGGTATGATGTGCGCCCGGCCTGGATTATCCTCAGCAACAAGCTCGGTTTCGAGGCTGTGGTCAAGAGCGCGGCGCAGCTCACCCTCAGGACACTTGAGAGGATCGAAGCAGATCAGCACTGAGGCAAAGGCGGGCACAATGCCAATAATCCCTGGTAAGTCGCTATCACTTATAGCTTGACCGAGACTACGTACCTGTTTGTTCAACGCGTGCGAGATACGACTGCCATAGCTGACCAACAGAGCGTTCTCGCCCATATGGACTATCTGCGGTCTCACTCAGCCGCCCTCAAAATGCCAAGCGCTGCTACCTGATAACCCGCTTCGCGGAGCCTGCGGCCCACTTCTTGTGCTATCGCAGGAGCGTTCGGGGTGTCGCTATGTACACAGATGGTGTCAACTTGAACCCGCAGGGTGCTGCCATCCAGGGCTGTGACGCTGCCTTCAGCGAGTTGCACCGCCTGTGCTGCGGCCACTTGCGGCGAGCTATACACGCTGGCCGCCTCTTGTCGGTGCGCTAGTGAGCCATTTGGCTGATAAGCGCGATCGGCAAAGCCCTCTAAGAGCGTTGTCAAACCCTCCTGCTGCGAAAGTTGGGCAGCAATAGAAGCGGTCAGGCATACAAGGGGCATCAAAGGCGAGAAAGACTTCACAGCCCTAACCACCGCATAAGCTACAGCTTCGTCGCGAGCCGCCTCATTATAGAGCGCACCATGTGGTTTCACATGGCACAACTCTACCCCTTCGCTGCGAGCTATTGCCCATAGAGCGCCAATCTGGGCGAGCAGCCAGCGAGTGATCTCATCCGGGGTGAGGGCCATGGGCCGCCTGCCGAATCCCGCGAGGTCAGGGTAACCCGGGTGCGCACCGACAGCCACACCGTGCTCACGTGCCATTCGAACAGTAGCAGCCATTACGTTAGGGTCGCCCGCGTGTGCGCCGCAGGCGACGTTGGCCGAGGTAACAAAAGGCATGATCTCAGCGTCGCGGCCCATGCGCCACACGCCATAGCTCTCTCCCATGTCGCAGTTAAGGTCTATCTGCTTCATCGTCGTATGAGATAGCGGTGGAGTGCGTGGCGCAACTCGCTACGGGATATAGTTAGCCTGCGCACAGCTACGTCCACAGGGAACAGCAGTACGGCAAGCCCCAGCAGCCAGGGCCAGAGGGGTATCGGGCGGGGTTGCGACCTTATATCATGGCTGAAAGCGGCAGCAGGTTGCGCTATATCCAGCCTCTTGCCTCCTCCAACCTGCGCCAGGTCGCCCAGAAGCGCAGCCGCCTCTGCTGCCGAGCTGGTCGAGAGGCGGTATTCGCTGGGATAAGGCACTACAAGCCCAGTCTGTTGCGTGCCAACGCTCTTGCCGCTCGCCTGATCATATTGATTCACCTGGGCCGAATAGACCCCCTCTTTGAGGCCACGGGCCAGGCCGGTGTAAACTCCGGGCGAGTTCTGGAAAATGGGCACCTCTACTGCGGGTTGGCCTGTGCCTGAAATTGTCACAGTGGTACGCAGTAAATTACGGGGCACTCCTGTAGTATCGACCGACTCAATGCGCACGGCTACATCCGTTCCAACGCCGGAGGTAGCGGGGGCAACTGTGAAGGCGGTCTGTATACCCGGAGAGGCATCCTGTGGCATCACCCAGCTCACCATCTGCGCGGCAAACTGCGAGAACTGCGGCCAGATCACCCACGAGGTAGCCCAGCGGCCTTTCACATCGGGCGTCCAGGCCACAGTGCGCCCCAACCCATACTGCCACTGCGCCAGGATGGGGTCGCCGTTAGGCGATTTAAGGACCAGATCGGCGTTGGGCTTGAGCGTCGCCGCATCATAGCCGAGGAGCTGGGGCAAAGCCTGAGCATCAAGGCCCTTCAGGATCGGACTTTGATTGTTAACAATGGGCTTGAACGGCTTTTCGACATAGTAGGAGCCAATCAAGCTAATCGTGTCCTTGAGGAGGATGCTGGGCAGAGAGTTTATGTCGGGGGCAGCGTAATACTGCCCACCTCCTTTCTGGGCCAGGTCCTGCATTAGCGAGCCTGCCCCTTCTCCGGCTGCCACCGACGACAGGGTGATGTTGTCCACAGCAAGCTGGTTGAGTAGAGCCGTAAAATCGCTCTGCTGAGACCAACCGTCGCTGATAAAGACTATATGCTTGAGCTTGGCGTCGGTCTTGCTCAGGGCGTCAATGGCGCTTTGCAGTCCCGAATAGATATTGGTTGCGCCTTCAGCCTGCACCGGCTTCAGGCTGGACGCTATATTCTGCTCACCAATCTGGCCCATGCTTTCGAGGTTCACGAGCCATGCTGGGCTTTGGTCAAAGGCAATCACACCCACTTTGTCAGTGGAGTTGAGCAGGGCTGCGGCCTTTTCAACAGCCTGTTTTGCGATCTCCACCTTGCTTGGACCAAACTCTGTGCGCATTGACGGGTTAAATTGCTGCGCACCAGAGGCGTGGCATCGCCCCATGCTGCCGGACTTGTCGATGACAAAGGCCGTGGCAAGCGACGCCCTCTGCTCCGAAGTGCGCACGTCCATGCTAACTGGTAAGACTTCTTCCATGGGCGTGCGCAGGTAACCCCCCGCCCCATAGCTCAGGTCGCCACCCAGCATGATCAGCCCGCGCCCCATATCACGCACATAGCTCTGCAACGCAAGTTGCGCGTCGTTGCCTATAGCCTCTGAGGGCGCGTTGGCGAGGACAACAGCATCGTACTTGGTGAGGTTGTCCATGTTTTGGGGGACGCCATCGGGCGTAACGATTCTGACTTCCATGCCACCGGCTACAAGCGCTGCATTGAGCGGGGCCGCATCAGCAGGCGTGCCAGCCACTATCAAGACAGAGGGGGGCTTACTCACGATGGTATAGGAGGCTGCGTCGTTGTTTTCGCTATAACGGTCGTCTACGGATGCTACGTGGGCTTTGAAGACGTGGAAGCCTTGCGTGCCGATCACGCTGAAGGTGACCACATTATCGCCCTGCTTCAGTTGGGTCTCCTGCTTGCCAACAGGGGCACTATCCTCAAAGAGACTAACGGTTGCTGCTCGGTCGGAGGTAGATTTAAGGAGCACACGCACATCGAAGCGCTCGCCAGCGGGTACAGAGTTGGGGCTGGCTACCTGATCAACCGCTACCTCATTTTGGGCCTGTGCGCCCAGGGGAACTACAGAGAGCTGGATGCCTGTGGCTCCGACGCGCCGGGCCACATCCACCGCGCTACCCACAGTTTGAGCGCCATCGCTCAGCAGCACCAACCGGCGTGATCCCCCTTCGGGGAAGAGCGCGCTGCCTACCTGAATTGCGTCAGCAATATTGGTAGCTACAACGGAGGGATTCTTTCCAAAAGGCTGCCAATCCGCGCCCATCGAAACGGCGCGGTCTACGATTGCCCGCTCACCGAAGAGCACAACCCCTGCTCGGTCATCAGCCCCCATTTGCGCTATAGCCTTCTGAACGTAGCCAACCGCTGCATCGCGACTTGTCTGTGAGACGCTTGCAGATTCATCAATCAGAAAGACAACGGTGAGCGGCCCGCCGGATGAGATGAATTGTAGCCCGGCGAGCGCCAGGATAATGAGGAGCAAGATTACAGAGCGGACAACCGTGCTGGTATTGATCCTGGCCCTGTCACGCGGCCTTGCCCGTGCGCTCAATAGACCGAGCAAGATAACCGGCGGTATCGTGAGGAGTAGTATAAGAGCTTTTGGCTCGGCTAAAGTGAAAGGTAGATCCATAGTGATAATCCGGGCTTACGCTCTGTCGTTGCGTTGCAGGGCGCGCCTTCCCTGCCACTCTGTCCACGCGCGCCGCACCGCGATGCGTTGGGCATAGAGCCATTCGAGCAGGAGAACAAGCACACCCAGGAGAGCGACGCTGGGCCATAACTCGCGTCTGAAAAGGTCGGGCTGCGAAGCTGTTTGTCTGCCAGCAGCCTGTGCCGCTGGCAGGCCTGGGGCTTTGTTAGGAGGCGTCATCGTTTCGTCCCTGGAGAAAAGGTTGGCTGAGAAGGCATCTTGCGCCTTGATGTCAGCGCCTGCGTACTGCGTCACATAATATACTCCCTGCTGCGAAGTCTCAGCAAAGGCCACTCTGGGGCGGGCCGGGCTAATGTCGTAGCTCCACTCCTTTGCAGAAGGGTCTTCCACCACGATGCGGCTAATCTGCGGCGTGGCGGCGTCTATGCCGACCGAGGTGCGTGGCACGATGTTTGCGGGAAGCCCGCCAGAGGGATCGGGCAGCAGATAGGTGATGAGGTTGCGCATTAGAAGCGGGTATGCTGTCTGCACAGGGAGGTCGCTGTCGTGCAGATCGAAAGTGACTACGCCAACCTTACGGCCTTGCGTTTCACCTGCAATAATGAGCGGACCCTTATCGCTCGCCAGCACAACACGGCCCCACTTGGGCACCTCTACAGCGGAGGCAGCAGCAACGTGCAGGCCTGTCAGGTCAACATAGCGCAGTAGCGGCTCTCCATTGCGCGCCTCCGCACTCAGAACGTCACCGCTCTCGGCGAAGGAAGTTGTGAGCGTGGGCAGAGGCTGGCTGATAACACCTGTTACGCTGATAAGGCTGTTGGGTGCCAGGGGCGCGAAGAAAAGCAAGTTGCCCTGGGGCAGGGTACGCCTGGTGGCGGTTATGGTGCCCGCATCGAAGATCGTCAGGTCTACAGGTGCGCCGTTGATGGTAGCGGCGGGATTATAGTCATCAGCCGACACCTTATAGAGTGTTACCGTGGGGAGGAGAGACAAAGCAGTTTCGAGGAACTTGTTACCACCTGTGACAAGCAAGAGATTGGCGGGCGCACTGGCGCGGTTCACAACCCACGCCTGGTCATCTGCTGCAAGGGTGTCAGGCCCGTCCAACGCTGCCTGGATTACTCTCGCGGCAAGGGGCACGTCATCAACAATCAACTCCTGCACTGCGCCTGGACCGATCTTCACGGTACGGGCCGTCCAGGGAGTGTCATCAATGGTGAGGTCCACACGTCGGGTGGCGGAAATTGTGTCAGCATTTGCCACCTGCACGAAGAGGCTCAAGCTCCCACCACGCTGCTGCAACGAGAGGGTGGTTATCCCCTGGTTGGCGTTTGCGCTTCCAATCTGGTAGAAGTGGAATGGCGCGCTGAGCGGATCGGCCAATTCTGCCGTTGAGGGGAAAGCGCCATCCGACAGGAGCCAAATAGCGCTGCCCGCCTGCCGGCTGACGAGAGCGCCCGCGAGCCTCAACGCTTCCGTCATATCCGTGCCGGTAGCTGCGGGCGTGAGAGCGTCAACAGCGCCTCTAAGCCTTGCCTTATCAGTAGTTTGCGTTACGAGGATGGAGGCATGATCGTCGGAGCTGATCAGCGTTGCAGTTGCCCCGTCTTGCAGCCCGTCTATGAGGTCGCGTGCTTTGCTCTGGGCAACTTGCAAGCGCATTTGACTGCCGGGGCCGGCGCTCGAAGCGCCCATACTTGCCGATACGTCAACTATAATTATCACGCTCTGTTCTGCGGCCTGAGCTGTGCGTACCCAGGGCCGTGCCATGGCTAAAATGAGAAGAGCGAGCGCCACCACCTGCAACAGCAGGAGCAAAGAGACGCGCAACCTCTGCCAGAGCGAATTGGCCTCCCGGTCGCGGGTGAGGGAGCTCCACAGGTATAGACTGGCGATGGGTGCGACAGGTCGCCGCAGCTTCAGGAGGTAAAGGGCAACGATCACTCCGAGAAGCGGCAAGGCGACGAGAGCTAAGGGTGTAAAGAGACCCATCTATTCAGGCTTACTTTCATATACTTTAGCATAGTTTTTCTCTGCGCTCTGATTTTCCGCATAACGCGTGCGGAGATGCTTCAGCCGCTGACCGATGTGACGGTTACGCAACCTCTTCAGGTGTTTGCTCCAATACCGAGGCGATGATGGCGTCAGGGGAAATGCCTTCGGCCTCACCGTCGAAGTTGAGGATGATACGGTGCCGCAAAGCGGGTAGAGCAGATGTCCTGATGTCTCTGAAAGCCACGTTATACCTTCCGTCGAGGAGCGCGAGTATCTTGCCCGCCAGAATCATGCTTTGCAGCGCTCTGGGCGAGCCTCCGTAGCGCACGTAGCGCTTTGTCATCGTTGCCGCCTCCGGGTTATCCGGGTGCGTCGCCTGCAAAATTCGTACAGCGTATGATGTCACATGGGTGGCGATTGGCGTCTGGCGTGCGAGGTGCTGCATAGCGACAATTTCGCCGCCCGTAGCGATATGGTTCACCTGCGGCGCAGTGTCCGAGGTGGTGCGATCAGAGATCGCAACCAGTTCGGCGGCGGTTGGAAACGACACATTGAGCTTGAAGAAAAAGCGGTCAAGCTGGGCCTCAGGCAGGGGGTATGTACCCTCCATTTCGAGGGGGTTCTGGGTTGCCAGCACGAAGAAAGGCTGAGGTAGCTTGTAGACGGTCCGGGCCACCGAGACGGTGCCCTCCTGCATAGCTTCGAGCAACGCCGATTGTGTGCGTGGCGTAGCCCTGTTAATCTCATCGGCGAGCAGCAAGTTAGCAAAGACAGGACCCGATTGGAACTGGAAGCGCCTGCCGCCTGTCTCATCTTCAATGAGGATGTTGGTGCCGATGATGTCTGCGGGCATCAGGTCGGGGGTGAACTGCACGCGGCTAAAGTCGCAATCGAGCACATCGGCCAGAGTGCGCACAAGCAGCGTTTTACCCAACCCAGGCACGCCTTCGAGAAGAACATTTCCACCTGCGAAGAGGCAGGTCAGTACCTGGTGAACGAGGTTACGCTGGCCGACGATTACCTTTCCTATCTCGCGTTCGATCCTTACCGCCCGATCACGGAACTGCTCGACAGTGATCGCCGTGCTATCGCTCTGCTGCTCACCCTGCATCGTCGTTTCGCTTATTGCCACTCATTACTCCTTTATGTAAGCACAGGCTGTTGCTTGGTGAGCTGTGCAGCGGCACAGAGTTACTTTCCTAGCTCCGTGAAATATTCTTTCACGTACTCCTTGGCGTCAGCGGGCACATATACATGAGCGAGGGCGTCGGTCGCCTGGCTTGCATATTTGCCTATGACCTCGGTGTAAGGTGTGCGCACCTGCGCCTTGCCTCCTGCTCCCAGGGAACCTTGCGTCCCACCTGTGGTGCTTCCCGCGCCTACCCTGCCTGCGACGCCATCGGCGTTGCCTGACAAAGGAGCTGCTTGACCATTCCCCGGAGATGCCCCGGATATTGCCACTTGCGTGGGAGGAGGGGGCACGTAAACCTTCTCGCCGCCACCCGGTGCCCCTTGACCCGACGCGCCGGAAGGCGCTAAGCCGTTGCCCTGTGGATTCTGCACCTGTGTAATGCCACCGCTCACAGCCCCCGAAGCCCCGGTAACAGCGCCGTTGAAGGTGCCGGAGGAAGGCCCGCCCGATGCGCCACTGCCTCCACCAGCCGAACCGGCTGAGGAGCCGCTTACAGTTGGTTTGCCTTGAGTGCCACTGCCGCCTGTGCCTGTAGAAGAGCCGCCGGAGGGGTTGCCCGCGCCGCTCCCGGTTCCAGGCGTGCTGCCCGTTGCGCTATTAGAGCCGCCGTTGCTTGCAGATGAGCCTGACCCCTGGCCGCTCCCTGCTGTGTTGCTGTATTGTGGCATATTTTGACCCATACTGTTCGGCGGCGCACCTGACGCCTGATTTACATTGCTGCCCCCAGGGTTTGCTGTTTGGACGGCAAGCGGCGTGCCCTGCTGATTGCCAGGGTCGCCCGCGAGACTATTCGCCTGATCGCTGGCCTGCGGGCTGCCGCGCCTGCGAAAGCCAATCTGAGGGCGCTTGGCGAGTTGCTGACCCGCTTGCGCCAACCCCTGGCGGCCCTCATCAAGCTTGGCCTGCACATCCTCTGCGGTTTGCGCGGTTTGCAGGGCACTTTCGGCGGCTCTAAAGCGCGAAGCCGCATCGGTGAGAGCCTGCGCTGCTTTTTGCTTGTCTTTGAGGAGGATCGCGCCGGAGGCATTAGTTAGCGACGCCGCCAGTTGCGGGTCGCGGGCCGCCGCGAAGTCCGCAGCCTGGCTTAGAAATGACGCGGCAGAGCGCGCTAACTCGGCCTGAAGCACAGCAGAGACGCTGCCAAGAAACTCGGCTGCGGCTGCGGCTTTGCCCAGGTCAGTGGGCGCCTGCGAGGAGGCTGGATCCCACTCTGCATTACTGATGGCTGCCTGCTGCACCAAACGCGCAGCGGTAACGAGACTGTCAAAGTCGGAGGTTTGGGAGGGCGAAAGCTCGCGCACCTTCTGCTGGGTGTCAGCAATTGCGGCCAGGAGCGAAGCCCGGTCGGCTCCAGGTGTGTGCAGCTGAGCTTCCAGACTCTCCAATTCAGAAGTAAGACTTTGCTTGGTGCTATCGGCCAGGCCGGGCGCTGCTGTGATTTGCGCTTTCAACGCCAGGATAGTGCGGTCAATGCCGCTCACAGCGTTGTTGAGGCTAGCCCGTTCAGCGCGAACCGCATCAAGGGGCGTCGGCACTGTTATAGCTGCGGCAAGGGCAACCAGCGCCACCACAATCGCGAATATGTAACGCCTCCGTAGCGTGAAGTGGAGAGCGGCAGGGAGCATCGGCATACGCTCGCGCAGCGTGTTGCGAGCATCGAGGATCATTCGCTCCAAAAAGTCGTCCGCGGTGGGCCGGCCTCTGTTGCGCCCACGCAGCAGTTCCATACAGGTAGTAAGTCGCTCGTCGAGGAGAAGGGTGTGGTCGAGATAGCGGGCCACCTGTCCATCACCGAGCCTGCGGCTAAGGGACCATGCAACCAACCAGAGGAGCCATGCCACTATAAACAGCTCACTGGGCCACAAGGGTATTTCAAGGAGGGTAAAGCGGGCGAGCGCGATCCACCCCGCCGCAAGGAGGAGCGGCACAGGGTATGTCGCCGCCATAGCATTCCAGACCTGCGCCCAGAGCACGCGCCGGCGTCCAGCCGCGAGTGCCCAAGCAACCTCAGCGGGCCACCGTTTACCTCTACTTATCGTGTCACCGGTTTGTGTGGAGATTGCCATAGTGAGTCCAGGATCAACGTAGGTGCCTTCAGCGGCGGTGGTGATAATATGCAGCCCTATTATAAACTACCAGATATACTGTCAACCAGTTCACTTTTCAGCTATTTATCGGCGAGGACAACTCTGGCTCCCAGGGCAAGCGTTCAGAATAGGGGGCATGGGGGGCCGGCCAAGCCCTGACGGGGTTACAGGGCGTTCCCTGGCTCTTCCCAGCAATAAAGCCCCCTCTCCCATGAAGGGAGAGGGGGTTTGGGGGTGCGTAAGGGTACGCCTCCACAGTTACCCCAGGAAGATTGCTCCACCCTAACTCTGAACGCTTACCTCCCTGCCCTCCCCTGCCACCGAACGCGTGGTGTGTTATAATGTGCTGTC
>JADMIH010000237.1 GCA_015478675.1 Chloroflexota bacterium
CAGGTATTCTGCGGGCACTCCTCAGCCCCAACCTGCTGAGGTCAAGATCAATATAAAAGATTTTGAGTTCTCACCCAGTGTAGTTACTGTGGCTGTAGGCACCAAGGTTACCTGGACCGAGGTAGGCCCTACTGAGCACAACACGGTAAGCAAGGATCGCCTCTGGGACTCTGGAATAATGGCGATCGGCCAGACGTTCAGCTACACCTTCACCAAAACAGGCGTTTATAACTATTGGTGCACGATACACTCGGAGATGCTAGGGCAGGTCACGGTTCGATAACTCCTTCTACAGCAGATGTCGGCGCTTTGGCCTGTCGCCTGCTCTTGGCATGCTGTAGGATAGACATACTGCTACCTTGATAATTGCCCGTAACCATTGAGCAGTCATTCTCTAACTCTGCGCCCGGGTATGGGGAGCGCCCAAAAAGAAAAGAGACGCCAGGCCGTAGCGTCTCTTTTCCGTGCTGCCTGGATTCCGTGCCGGGTATGTGCTATTTAGCCGCCTCCGTGGCCGCCCCTCCCGGCGGCCAGGGTGAGCTGGCTTGTATCTCCTAAGCCTTGCGGCGTGCCAGCTTGAGGCCCGACCCCGTTGCGGCGAGCGCCAGCAGCGCAAGCGCTATGATGAAAGTTTGGTCGTTGTTGCCTGTGCCCGGCATGCCGGGGCTGACCGTGCCTGTGCCTGCTGTCGTTGCAAGAATATCGCCACAGGAAACGTAGACTGAAGCCTCAGTCTTGGACTTGTGAACGTTGATCGCGTAGGTGCCGCTTGTGAGGTCCGATAGGCTCGCATTTATGGTCGCTTCAGAGGTGCCGTTGACTATGCTCGTCAGTGGATAGAGAGGCGAAGGATCGAGAGTAGCGCAGGTGCCTTTGTGAATATGTGCGGGCTGCCCATCGGGGATGCCGCCTGAGATGTTGACGCTCACTGTTGTCTGGCCGTTGCCCATGTCGGTGAGAGTGGCCATGCCGCTCTGCCCCGAGCCGTTCTGGGCGTTCATCGTTACCGTGATGCTGTTGCTCTGGGCATAGCTGAGAGCTGAAAAGGCTATCAACATAAGAGCAGCTAGCAGAAATCTAATCTTTTTCACAATCGTATCCCTCCTATAACCTTGTTGTGTAGGTTCCCCATTACCCAGACCGCACATGCATACCGGGTGGAGCAGTAATTGTTCCATCATCTGTAACTTACGTCAGCAGTTACAGGGCCATACGATCGCTTCTTGGTAGTAATCCCACCTTCAACAGGCATCACAATTAAAATAAAGCAACCTCTCCATGAGAGAGGTCGCTAATTTTGTGGAGCTGAGGGGAATCGAACCCCTGTCCAAAAAGTTCAGTCAGAGATATGCTACAAGCTTATCCCGCGTATTAGTTTCGCGCAACGACCCTCCACGGGCGGAGTGACTTTGCGTTAGCCTGTTAGTCTTAGGCTACCCTTCCCAGGCACTAGAGTAGCAGCACCCCGGTTTGTGTCGCCCGGTCCAACCACCCGGGGTCAGGCAGGTCGGGCGTCGCTACTTAAGCTGCAGCGAGAGCGTAGTTATTTGTGCCAGTTACTGGCTTTGCCCCTGTTTTACGAGGTAAGGCACCTCGGCTTGCAATCCCTAAACTTCCCTCCCTGTCGAAGCCATGCAGCCCCAGATATAGGTTGTGGCGGTTATTCGCCGCCTCTATTGCGCTCACTAAATGCCCGTTCGATCTCGCGCTGCGAATCGCGCTCCGCCATGCTATCACGCTTGTCGTAGAGTTTCTTGCCCCTGGCAATCGCCACTTCGAGCTTGGCCCTGCCCCGCACGAGGTACATCCTCAGCGGCACCAGCGTCTGCCCTTTCTGCTCTACCTTCGCCCTGAGATGGTCTATCTCGTTCTGGTGGAGAAGCAGTTTGCGTGGGCGTGTTGGTTCATGGTTCCAGTGAGTGCCCGCTTGCGGCCAGGTGGAGATGTGTGCGTTGAGCAGCCATGCCTCGCCGCGCTCGATACGAACATAGCTCTCTCGCAGGTTTACATGCCTCGCTCGTACACTCTTTATCTCCGAGCCAACAAGGACGATTCCCGCCTCTATCGTCTCATCAATGAAGTAATCGTGCCTGGCTTTGCGGTTTTCCGCAACAGGGCCGCCGCCGTTCCTGCCTTCTGCCCGCTCTTCGCTCATACACTCTAATTATACCAGAAGCTGCCCTTCGCTGCACGAAATTGGGCACGAAATTGGGCACTGTATTACCGCAACCCGCAATTGCTAATTGCTAATTCCGCCGCTGGAGGGAAAGGGCTATATAGAGCATCTTGGAAAGCTGCCCCCTTGTGGCGTTTGAGTTGGGGCGGAAGGTTCCGTCGCCATAGCCCGATACTATGGCGTAAGCCCGCGCGGTCTCGATGTAGCTGTAGAAGACGCTGCCCCTCGGCACATCAGAGAAGTGGGGCGTCTCCGGGTCAAGCAGTGTCCACCCCTCTGCGAGGACGATTATCTTTGACAGCTGAGCGCGTGTGACTTGACTGTTGGGGTGGAAGGTGCCGTCCGCATATCCTCCGATGATGTGGTGGGCAGCACCCGTCTCCACTACGCTGTAGAACCAATCTGCGGGCTGCACATCGCTGAAAGTCGGCTCCTCCGGCGCTATCAAGTCCCACCCCTCTCCCGCTACCACCATTTTGACTATCTGCGCCCGCGTAGCAGGGTTGAATGGCCGGAAGGTGCCGTCGGCGTAGCCCGAAACGATGCCTCGACAGGTAAGCCAGTCAACAGCCTGGTAGAAATATTGACCTGAGGAAACGTCGCTGTATTCTTCACAGGGCAGCGGGGTTGCGGTTCGGGGCAGCACAGACGTGGGCGTAGAGGTAGACGTGCGCGTGTAGCTAGGTGTGCCGGTTCGCGTTGGTGTGCGGGTCAGGGTCGGGGTGCGTGTAAAGGTTGGAGTACGAGTAGGCGTGTCAGTATGGGTGCTTACAGGTGTACCGGTCAAAATGGGCGTGGGTGTATAGCTTGGAGTGCGGGTTGGCGTAGGAGTTCGAGTGCTGCTCGGAGTGCGCGTCGCGCTGGGGGTTCGTGTAGACATCTGTGTGCGCGTTGCGCTGGGGGTGCGCGTGCTTGTTGGCGGGGGGGTATTTGTAGCTGTGCCTGTAGAGGTGCGAGTAGGAGTAGTTGTGCGGGTGGGAGTAACCGTGCCTGTCTGCGTGCGCGTGGGGGTAACGGTGTTAGTCTCACTCAAAGCAGTTGTGGTCGGAGTGACTGTTGAAGTGCTTGTCGCAGGCGATGTAGGCGTTGCTGTGAGCGTTAGGGTGGCTGAGGGCGTGCTGGTGGCTGTGCCGGTTCGTGTTGGTGTAGCAGGTGGCGGCGTGGCGCTTACCAGGGGTGTCGGGGTGGCAACGTTTCCTGTCACAGTGAAAAAGAGCGAGGAGAAGACTCCCCACTGCCCTGTGCTGTTCACCCCTTGAGCCAGCAGCAGGTGGCGGCCATTCGCCAGCCCTGATGTGTCAACGTTCGCAGATACGTTGGCTGTGCCCCCACCGAAATCGCCGCTCATCGGGGTGCCCGAACCATCATCGCCAGGCGCATCTATAGCATACACAGCGCCTGCCACCGTGCCGTAGTTGGCCGATAGCACCCCTGTCACCTGCAAGCTCCCCTGCGAGGATACGGCAGCCAGACTACTTACATCAGGCCCGAAGGCATGCGACAAGGTGTTGGAAGTAGTAGCGCCCACAGCTTTGGTAGCGTAAAGCAACGCCGGGCGCTGCGCCTCCCAGAGAGAGTTGAGGTTTCCGCAGTCGGGGTTCAGGGTAGCGCCGATACTCAGGCTAAGACTGGGTGCGCCGTACAGTCCGTAGGCCGCGTCTGTCAGGTCGCCGCTGATTGCCTGCTCCCTTGCCGCGAGATAGCTGTATTCGGAGCTTACAGAGGAACGTGGAGTGCCGTTTAGCCGCCCCAGCTTCCAGCCCAACGCGTCGAACCCTGCGACATCTGGTGCGGCTGCCGAAGAATAGCCCCACGGATAGACAACCGCAGGGCCGGGCGCTTGCAAGTTTATCAGTAGCGCGGGGCTGCTTCCCGCCAAAGACGAGAGGATATGCTGGCTCTCGGGCTCGAAGAGTGCTGAAGGGCCCGGATACGAGCTATCACACGGGTCGCCGCTTGTGCCGCGCTCATTCCAGTGGAATGGATAATTGCGGTTCAGGTCTGTGCCCCAATTACTCGGATCGCCGCACCCGTTGCCGTTGTCCGTGTTCTTCGCCCAGTTGGAGGCGTTGGAGTATACCTGGAAATAGCCGTCGGGGTTAGCCATCGGTAGAAGATAGACCGAGCGATTGTCGAGCAGCCAGGTGACGTCGGGGTCAACGCCGTAGTTGCGCGTCAGGTAGTTAGCGTACCTCAACAGCATCTCAGCGGTAGCGATATCGCGCGGGCGTTGCGCTGCCACCAGGTAGATGACGGGCTTGGGGCCGGGCGCAGCGTTGTTCGTCAGCTTGAGGAGCCAGAGGTGGCGAGTGCCTTCCCAGGAAAGCCCGGCGTCGGTGAGGGCGGCGATTTGTGGGTAGCGGGCGGCGCTTTGCTGGAGAAAGGTTTGTATTTGGTCATTTGTGCTGTAGCACTCAGGAAGCCAATCAGGACCCGGGCTGGCTGGCGTATCTATAGCGGAGGCTGCTCCGGTTGCAGTTACCCCCATCAGCCCAAGCAGTATCACGAACAGCAACAAGAAGAGGAGGGAGCGCAACCTGGCGGCCATAACAGGTCTCCCATGTGAGTTTTGGTTAAGTCTTGGTGGCTATCGGCTGCGATGTATTGCTATGGGGTTAAATAGTTTGACCATTATACACAGGGACTTACCTGATTGCAATAGTTTCGCAAAAAGGAATTATGAATTGGACCCACGTAACTCAAATTTCTAGTT
>JADMIH010000238.1 GCA_015478675.1 Chloroflexota bacterium
ACAGACCAAAACGGCATGGAGCTACAGAGAGTCGGACCCCGCACAGCTCCCGCCTGATCTCGCGAGGTGCTATCGGATGTACGGTGGGTCGGCTTATCGGCTGCAAATCGGCGCCAACCCCGAAGAGGCAAGCATGCTGTTCATCCCAGAGTGGCAGCGGCTGGGCGTCGCGTGGGGAGCGGACGCGACATGGGCCACCGTGGCGGACCTGGAGGCTGGCGTTGAAATGTATGTCAACGACGGTGACGCCTGGGAGGCTGCGAATTAATTGACGAGCGCGACGTGACACGGTAGAAACGCGGGCTAGCGGGGGGCAACCGGAAGTACACCGGTTGCCCCCCGCGCGTTATGTCGCCGCCCCTTGTCCAACCGAGTGCGCGTGCGCTCTACACATAGGAGCTATGATATGGTATACTAGTGATATAGGGGGCGCTCTGCTGGCGACCCACAACCAACCAACCAATGAATCGGAGGTGATCGAATGTCTCGTTATCCCACCAAACGTCCAGCGCCAGGTTATGTCATCCTGAGTAGCGAGCCTCGTGTGCCGGGTGGTGCGCCCCGGCATACGCTCTGGGTGCGCACCAGCGAGGATGCGCTCGAACGAGTGGCCCACCGAACGTTCACCCGTCGGTCGGACGCCGTTGCGTACTCCTACGAACACGCCCTCGCACAACTATCGCGCCCACAGGCGAGTGCCTGAGGACGCGATAGCAAGCAAGCGAGCGGTGAACTAGGCCACCGGCCCGTCCGACGGTGTTTCCGTGGCGACCGACGGTGTATCCGTGGCGACCGACTGTGAGGGTTGGCCCGCCATGGCTCGCTGGACCAGTGCCGTACCAATGACGTGCGAGACGCCCAGCGCGCCCGCGATCGCTGGGAGTATGGTCGGTTGGTTTTGGAGGTATTGCAGCGCCGCCGGTATCGCAGACCCGTCGTGGATAGCCGCCAGCGCGGTGATGAGGATCATGGCCAGGCCGTCCAGGCCCGCCATTGTGAAAAACATGCGTGAAATGGTTTGATTATCCATGGGTTTTCACCCCTTTCTTTCGAGCGCGTTTCGTCGCCCCAGGCGCGCGGGCGAACTGTGGTCGTATGCTGATGCCTACCCGCCCCCCACCCGCGTCGGCTAGTGCGATGCCGAGCGTGTGGCCCCACTCCCCCGGTGCCAGCGATCGAACGGTGCCGTTGCCTGCTGAGATGACAAAATCGTTGGCCGCCACGGTACCGGTGCATGGCAAAACCAAGCGACCGACGAGTGCGACCGGTTGTGCTGGACCGTCCGAGCTGGGGGCATCCTGGTCGTCAACGGTCCCACCGCCCGCGCAAAATACCGGTGTCAGTGATATGAGATGCGCGGCGTGACAGTTGTCGTGCGTGCAGAGGCCCATGCGACCGTCCTGTGGGCAGACGACGGACCCGTGGGGGTACTCCGCATGCGTGGGGAACATCTCCGCTAGGTCGAATGCATCAAAAGTACCACCGGTCGCAAACCCAACGGTCGTGTTCGTTGACAGGAAGCACGGGTTCGCGCCTGTTATGACAAACTGGCCGTTGTTCTTAAACTCCGCTATCTTGGTAGTGGTGTTGACTTTGAAGCCCAGGTAGGCGCTGGTGGTCGTAATGGACGGCACGGTACCACTGGCTACATCCAGGCGCAACTCGTGCGTCCGCAGGCGGATGCCCGCCAGCATGTTCGTGGTGGAGCGCCCACCGATATGAAGCTCCCCATTGTTGGGGGTGTCCACCCACAGGCGCGTGGTCCCACCGGTAAATGTGCTAGCGGTGTTGTCCGACCACACACCGTACCCCTGTTGGAGGTCTAGCGCCTGGTTGCCCCCGGAGAGAGCGGACGCGATCAGGAGCGTATCCGACGCGCGAATGGTGGCACCGCCGTTGTTCAGCCCAGCCGCTAACGTCGCTAAAGCAACCGTGCCGTTAATCGCCCAGTTGGCTGGGGTAGCGGGGTCGCCAAAACTCCCGGAGGCGGCGCCAGCACCCACCCCCGGTACGATATGGAGCAGCGTTTTGAGCGTGCCGCCAGACAGGGCGGCTATCACCACGGTGCCGTCATTGAGGAGGTTGAGAGACGGAGACGACTGACCGAGTGTGGTCGCCTCCACCACCGTGGTCCCCGCCGCATTGCCGTCGTTGACGAGTGTGTTAATGTTCGTGGCGATTGCGTTTCCTACGTTGGTCAATCGCGTCAGGTTGAGAAGTATCTCACCAGCCGTCCACTCCGACGGCTCAAGCGCCTCCCCCGTGACCAACGATAACGGCGGGGCGCCGGGCAGTGTGTAGGCCGCTAACCATGAGACGCTGCCTGACTGGTTGGGGTCCAGTCGCATGACACGGAGCGTGAATGCGGGTACGAGACGTGTGACGCCGTTGGGAAATTGGAGTTGCATTCCCACCGGAGACTCGTTGATGAGTAGCAACCAACCGCCGTTAGGTGAGCGCGCTTCGAATGTACGTGACGCGGTTGGTGAGGTGGGGTCGAATTGCGGGATTATTTGCGTCATGGGAGTGCCGCGCACATGGCAGCCTCGCGCATCCAGGCGTTCTGGGCCACGACGGCCACCAGGAGTGCCAGGAGCATGAGGAGGCCCACCAGGAAAATCGTCGCGCGCACGACAATCGTGAGGAAATTTTGTATGACCCATTTTAGCGGATATATGGTCTGTTCCCAGGGCCAGTTGCCAGGGTCATAATCGCTCACGCGCTCGGCTGCGTCAATGGCCTCAACAATGCCCGCGAAACCTGGCACCTCCACCAGATAGCGGTGTGCCTGTGACCCGCCCGGTGTCGAGTTCCTGTTCGCTTCGTCTGTGGTGGTGGACAGGGTTGTTCCCCCGCCGGTGCTATCCGTGTAGAGGGGGAGGTTTTGTGGTTGGTTGGTGATGCCATTTGCCGCCAGCGCGCTGATGTAGGCGGTGGGGTCCAGTGGGTGATGCGCGGGCGTACTCGCGCGCGGGTTATAGGTCGTATAGGGCGGGGTATCACCGTATGACAGCTCAAAGTGCAGGTGTGGTCCAGTCGAGTAGCGGGGTGCTGTGGGATGCGCGCCACTGTTGACACCTCCGCTCCACCCGATGATGCGCCCTGGCTCAACACGTTGATTGAGAGTCAGGTCGCCTGGTATCAGCGACAGGTGCAGGAACGACACGATCGTGGTTTGCGCCCCCAGGTTGGCACGGATATCCACCTGCCCACCCCAGGCGTGGTACCCAACGCCCGCGATGATGCCACCAACCGGCGCGGTCAGTGGGGTCCCCACGGGCATGGGCATGTCCACCCCGGAGTGGGCCGTCTGGTTGGTCCAGTCCCACCGGTAGCCCTGATAGATGCGATATGCGTACCAATTTGCCATGCCGAGTTGCCCTCTCCCCGATTAGCGCACGCGGATGTGTGCGTTAACCGGCAGGCTTTCGGGGCCAATGACCTGTGGGTTGTCTGCCGAAAGGGCCAGGAGTGCCTCTACGGTGGACCCGTGTGTGATCGCTATGGACTCCCAGGTGTCCTCCGGTCGCACGCGATGCCAGAGTGGGTCCACCTGTGACGGCCCCTCCTCCACCTGCGCGTCGCCTGTGTTGGCCGTGGTGTCGAAGTCGTCTGTCATGTTTCTCTCTCCTTAGGTCGTCAGCAGCGGCTTCAGCGCCCGCGCCAGTGCGGCGAGTGCTGACGTGTCCAGGTTGTCGCTGGCGCTGGCGGTCTGCTTCAATTGGTCCAGGGCGGTTTGCAGTGTTTTAATTTGCGTTTGGAGCGCGTCGTTCTGCGCGTGGAGGTCAGTGAGTTGTGTGGCATACCCCGCGTTTTCGCGTTCCAGTTGCTGCGCCTCGGCACCGAGCGGCGTCACACCCATGTTCGCGTTCGCCCTTACCCAGTACAGCCTTGTGTAGGCAAACGTTTGTATAACGCCCGCTCCCTGTAAATCGGTCGTGCTTCCGACGGGGCTGATGCGTGAGACCGCGTGCTCCGCTTCCAGTGGGACGTTGTTTGGCTGCCATGTGTGACTGAGCACGTAATCGCGCATGCCCGTGGCTATGGGATAGCTCGTGTTGGGTGCACGGAGGACGCGCCCGTCGTCGGTCCACCCAGTAGGTACTCCGCTCATCAGTCCACCAGTCGTTCGGATTTGAGTCAACAGGTCGGTTGGGTCCAGAGGGTAACTCGTCGCGCTGGGACGCCTGGGATTATAGGCTGGTGTATAGGGCGCGACGCCCCCAGCGGTCAGCTCGAAGTGCAAGTGCGGACCAGTGGAAAACTGGGGTTGTGTGGGGTGCGCGCCGCTGTTGACACCGCCTGACAACCCCACGCGCGCACCCGCCGTGAGGGTTTGACCCAGGCGCAAACCGGGTTCCACCTCGCTCAGGTGGAGGTAACTGAGTACGCGCGGTTGCCCGCCCAGCGACGTGCGCACATCCACCTGCCCGCCCCAGGTGTGGTAGGCGGCCCCGATCACGACGCCCGCCACTGGAGACGTGAGCGGTGTCCCCACGGGCATGCCCAGGTCCATGCCTGAGTGCGCCAGTGGAGCCGCCGTGCTCCACTTGAATCCTTGTGTCGTCGCCGCTTGGAACCAGAGCATGAGGCAACACCCCTCCTCGTTATCGCACCCGTACCTGATTGCCAGGGTAGATCAAATCGGGGTTGGCTCTATACTTCGAGTTCTCCGGGAAGGCCAAAAGGCCCGATAGTGTCAAGCCATTCCTCGCGGCGATGCCACCCAGCGTGGAGTTCCATGGCGTGTTGGACGGGGTCCACGGCACGACCGTGACATACTGTGCCGAGGACGCCGTGGGTGCCGGTGCCGGTGGCCGCGTCACGGGCGGCGGTGCCGGTGGCCGCGTCGCGGGTGGTGGTG
>JADMIH010000239.1 GCA_015478675.1 Chloroflexota bacterium
TTCTCAACTCGATTCGAGCGCATGGGGGTGCAAAGGGCATCGAGCGCGAGGCCACAGCCGCCGCCTTCGGTTCTACCACCGCGCTACCCACCAAAACAACCATGACCACTGACCACCCCGGCGAGAAGCCGGAGCCTCTTGGCCGTGCAGAGGAGTTCGACCAGAAGGTGGTCGAAACGTATAGCCGTGAGGCTTCGTCCTTCGACCGCTTCGGCCATGGCCTTTCGGAGAAATCTGATAGGCGGTTGGCCGACCTGATTGCCCCCAAACAGGGAGCGCAATGCCTGGATGTGGCGACGGGTACGGCTAACCTGGCTCTGGAACTGGCTAACCGTATCGGCGATAAAGGTCATGTGCTCGCCGTAGACCTCGCACCCGGCATGCTTGAGTTCGCGGAGCGCAAAGCTCGAGCACGCAAAGCCAGGAATATCAGCTTCCAGCAGATGGACGCGCAGAACCTCGACTTTAAAAGTGACAGCTTTGACATAGTGACCTGCGGGCTGGCCCTCTTCTACTTCCCTGACATAGAGGGTACTCTGCGTGAGATGTGCCGCGTGCTGAAGCCGGGCGGGGTTCTCGGCGTCTCAACGGCTGATGCCGAGATAGCCTTCTCACCCCTCAGTGAGCCTTACATGGCGCAGTTGCGTAAAACCGCCGCACAACTCGATATACACCCACCTGAGTACCCTGAGACTGCGGCCCTCACACGCACGGAAAAGGGGCTTGAGGGTTTGTTGAAAGAAGCAGGCTTTGACCATGTTACCATGCAGGTTGACTCGATACCTGTACATTTCACTACGCCACAAGACTGGTGGAACCACGGACGCGGCAGCACCTGGGGCGACATCGTGCTGAACGAGATGCCCGAAGACAAGCGCGAAGAGTTCAAGCAGTCACACCTTGAAGATGTAAAGGGCCGCTTCGGTGAGGAAGGGGTCAAGACTGCTACCCCGGTGGTCTTCGCTATAGCCAGCAAAGCTGAGAAGTAAGGCCCCAGGGTAGGGTTGGCGCTCGCGGCTCGCTCCGAACGTAAGAGTTCAGAGTTGGGGTAGAACAAAGTTCAAGATGTAACTGTGCGCCCTCACCCCAACCCCTCTGAAAATGAGAAGGTAGTAGTATAGAGGGGTGCTAAATCACTCGTATTTCCATCGGTAATGGTGGCCCGCAGGGTCATGCCTTACTCTGAACAGTTACCTCCGAACGCGGAGCAGCAGAAAGGAAAAGAGTATGCCCGGTGGCATACTCTTTTCCTTTCTCATTATCGCTGCTTTATCTCCCACCTATTATATAGTACATCCACCATAGCCCTGGGTTATGAGACAGTGGTGTCGCCTTCGCCATAGGAGAAATCACGCGATTGCTGCGGCTGCCCACCTGCTTGTCCGCCGCCGCCCAGGCCACCGAGGATGTTACCAATACCGCCGATGCCGCCAGCTCCCCCAAGGCCACCAAGCCCGCCCAGCGCGCCAACAATACCTCCCAGGCCGCCGAGCGGGTCGTTGGACTGTGCCTGGGACGGTGGTGTGTACTGTCGCCCGCCGGCGTTGCCGCCGCCGCCAAGCACCTGCTGCCCAAGCGCTCCCAGCACGCCTGGGAGGAACGCGCCGACGATGCCGCCAATCACATTGGTAGCCGAGGCCGCACCGGGGTCTATGTTGCCGCCTGGTGCTGTGCCCTGTGGATATCCCCAGGGGCCATTCGCGGTACCGCGCGCCCCGGTCACGGCTGAACCAAGCGCCTGTATCGCTGCCTGCCGGGGGTCAAGCCCCTGATTTGTGGAGCTCATGAAGGCTGAAGCCGCTGGAACAAGCGCGTCGAGCATGCTTCCTTGCCCCACTTGTGCGGGGTTGCCTTGCTGCGCTCCCGCCGACAGTGATTGCAGTAGTGGGAGGAGATCGTTCAAGGATACACCCTTCCTGCCGGTGAACTGTTGCGCCGCCTGCTCAAGGCCATTGGCGTAAAAGTTGACCGCCCGCCCGCTCCCCTGCTGGCGCATCGCCTGCGCAGCGGCGGCGAACTGCTGGCCCGCGTCGTTAGTGTTGGCGTTCGTGGCTGCTTGTGCCGCTGCGCCGAATGCCTGAGCCACTCGCGCTCCATGCTTGTTACCATTGTCAATGTTGCCCTGATTCTGCATGACCATCTGGGCGACACTCTGAAGCAGAGTGCCAACATCTACTTGTTTGTTCTGATCCACTGTGAGTTACCTCCTGTATAGTTCGCATCATGCGCCCGCGCTCCTGTACGTGCATAAGGCGTGCCACAATGCGATGCAGTGGTCAGCGGTAATAGCTCGTAATTCGTAACCGGCTACTGATCATCGGGAACATCTATGCTGATGTGTAGCTCGCGCTTCGCCCTGTCTGGAACAGGGGATGGCGCGTCCATCATCAGGTCGCGAGCCTGTGCGGTCTTGGGGAAGGCGATTACTTCCCGAATGTTGTTTTCACCGGCGAGGAGCATCACAAGGCGGTCAATGCCAGGGGCTATTCCTCCGTGAGGAGGCGCGCCAAACTCGAAGGCCCCTAGAAGATGGCCGAAGCGGGCGTTGATCTCCTCATTGCTGTAGCCCATCAACTCGAAGATATGCGCCTGCTGGTCACGGTCGTGGATACGAATCGAGCCTGTGCTAAGCTCGAACCCATTGCACACCACATCATAAGCCGCGGCACGCACCACCCCAGGGTCCACGTCGAGCAGGTGAGCGTCTTCGGGCATGGGAGCCGTGAAAGGGTGGTGAACAGCGTCCCAGCGGTGCTCTTCGTTGCTCCATTCGAGCAGCGGCGGGTCAATAATCCAGGCGAAGGCCAGCACCGAGTCGTCCAGCAGGCCGAGCCTCTTGCCCATATCTGTACGCAGCCTCCCCAGCACATCGCGCACAACCGGAGTTTGATCCGCAACTATCAGGAGGAGGTCGCCCGTTCGTGCGCCAAGGAGCGATATTATCTCATCAAGCTCCTGCCCGCTCAAAAACTTGGCGGCGGGCGAGCGCACCTGCCAGGCAGACTCCACACCGGACGCCCCTTCTGCTCTTTTCTCGATAGCCACCCACACGAGGCCTTTCGCACCGTAGCGTTTGGCTGTCTCGGTAAGCTCATCTATCTCTCGACGCGTGTAGCCCGCCGCCCCGGGAATGCGGATTCCGGCTACTGTGCCGCCTGTGTCGAGCGCAGCCTGGAAGACGGCGAAGTTGCTGTTGGTGACAGCGCTGCTCAGATCAGTTATCTCCATCCCGAAGCGTATGTCGGGTTTGTCATTGCCATAACGCGCCAGCGAGTCGGCGTAGGTGATGCGTGGGAACGGCACCGTCATGATCCGTTTATCGCTTACCGTCGGCACAAGCTCAATGAGCATACCCTCTATAAGTTGCAGAATGTCTTCGCGCTCCACAAAGCTCATCTCAATGTCAAGCTGTGTGAACTCAGGTTGGCGGTCGGCCCTCAAGTCCTCATCCCGGAAGCAGCGAGCGATCTGGAAGTAACGGCCCATACCAGCCACCATAAGCAGCTGCTTGAGTTGCTGAGGTGATTGGGGTAGCGCGTAAAACTCTCCAGGGTGGACACGGCTTGGCACCAGGTAGTCACGCGCTCCTTCCGGCGTACTCTTGATGAGAATGGGCGTTTCTATCTCAACAAAATCTCTGGCATCCAGATAGTCGCGTATAAACTTGATTACGCGATGCCTCAAGGTGAGATTGCGCTGCATACGCGGGCGGCGCAGGTCCAGATAGCGGTACTTCAGCCGCAGTGTCTCGTCGGCTTCTGTGGGGCTTGCGATCTCAAATGGGAGTGGCCTGGACTTGTTCAGGATTGTCACTTCTTCAGCGGCGACTTCTACTTCGCCTGTGTCAAGATTAGGGTTAACCCTGTCGGCCCCCCGAAGTCGCACGGTGCCCTCTACCTGCAAGACGTACTCACTCCGAACGTCTTCAGCCACCTTGTGTGCTTGCGGGTTAGTTTCGAGATTAAAGACTATTTGAGTCAGGCCGTCACGGTCTCGCAGGTCAATAAAAATCAGCGCACCCTGGTCGCGCCGCCTATGCACCCACCCACTTAACCTCACCATGCGGCCTACATCGGCAGCTCTAATCTGCCCGCAGTTTACTTTTACATACTCCTGTTTTATTTCTTCTTTTCGTCCCGCCTCCATATATGGTGGCTCCTCTCCCTGTGATATTTTCAGCTATGCCTGCCATCTTACCACAGCCGTGCGGACGCTAGCAACCTTTCATGAAGTGAAGAGGTAACTGTTCAGATTTACGGTAGAACAAAGTTCAAGAGGTAACTGTGCACCGCTCAGGGCGATTGCATCTAAGTTGGAATCAGCCAAAAGGGGCAAAAACGGCCTACTCCTGTGTCAAGTAGCACCGAAAGAGCCTGGAAGTTATCGGCAAAGCCAGACCTGAGGGTTGTTAGGCTTCCATTTTTCCGACGATTTCGAGGCTTTCATGGCCGCCACCTTGCTTTTATGGTCGAAAACTGAGCATTTGGCCCCAAACCAATTTAGATGCGTTTGCCCTGATCACCAGGACCAGCAGGAAGCAGGGCAGGAAAAGTAAGTGTTCAGAGTATGGGCTTGGGGGGCCGGCCAAGCCCCTGACGAGGTTACATGGGTGATTAAAGCCCCCTCTCCCCTTGTGGGAGAGGGGCATGGGGTGAGGGCGGGTGAGGGCAGATGGCGCAACACCCGCACGGATACCCCAGGAAGGTTGCTCCCCCCCAACTCTGAACACTTACCAGGAAAGGGTGCATTTCAGATGGGGGGCGAGTTGTAGGCCAGGTGCCAACACTGCTCGAAAGCGTGAACTGAGGATA
>JADMIH010000423.1 GCA_015478675.1 Chloroflexota bacterium
GACCAGTAGTACAGGGTCAATCTGGGCTTACCCCGATGTAACCGAACAGCAATACGAAGGCCACAGGGGCAAAAAGCTCAGGCCTCTTACAGGTAGGGCCTTTTCTTTCCTGTAAACAAGGCAGACTATAGAACATAGTACTATATCGCCTGCTTCGTTTATATAGATTCGCTCTATCTGTGCGCGAGAAGGGATTCGAACCCTTACGCCCTCACGGGCACTAGCTCCTAAGGCTAGCGCGTCTGCCATTTCGCCACCCGCGCCCAAACGCTGTACCCACATTATACCTCAACGCTCCGAACCGTAGCAAATTCGCACTCTCACGCTTGGAACCACCAACTCCCCATCCGGTGAGCACAATCTGGCTACAGAGCGCCATCTTCCCTATAATATTCCCATGCAAAACGAAAATGAGAAACTACAAGAACCGCCCTCAGACGCCCAGAAAGAGCGAGAGGATATAGACGAGATGGCATCGGGTGTGGAGGCGATCCTATTTGCTTCCGCCGAACCTGTAGCATTCGCCGACTTGCGCCGCGTGCTCGGAATACGCCAACCACTGCTCGAACAAGTGCTACACCACCTGGGGCGTAGCTTGTCCGACAATAAGCGTGGCCTCAGGTTGCAAAGGCAAGATGGCCTGGCCCGCCTGGTCACCGCGCCGGAGACAGCCCTTTACGTTGAGAAGATGCGCGGGCAGCAGAACAGCCAGCGCCTCTCAGATGCCGCCCTTGAGACCCTCGCTCTCATCGCCTACAACCAGCCCACAACGCGCCCACAGATCGAGGCAATAAGAGGTGTAGACTGTAGCGGCGTGGTTAGCACACTCCTTTCAAGGAGCCTCATTACCGAAGTGGGCAGACTGGAAACACCCGGCCACCCGATACTCTACGGCACTACCCTGGTCTTCCTTCAGCATTTCGGCCTCGAAAACCCGCGGCAGCTGCCCCCAATCGGCGAAGCGACGGCCCAAATAGCAACACCTTTGGCAGACGACATCTGACAACGGGTAAACCTTGTCCCTCTCCCTCTGTGT
>JADMIH010000240.1 GCA_015478675.1 Chloroflexota bacterium
CACCCTATATCTGAACAGTTACCGCGGCTCGTAGCTCCCGCCGCGACGCCGCGCACCTATGTTGCGCCGCGTTGCGGGTCGTGATATAATGAAAGGCCGTTGCTCACGGCGTGTGAGAAAGAAACGCTCATGGTTAGTGTAGATAAAGCCTCAGCAGGATCACCTTCTGCTCCTCATAGCAGCGCTGCCTCGGCGTCAGCCTCAATGCAAAGCACAGGCGAATACAGCACTACTATCGGCCTGGAAGTACACTCACAGCTCCTTACCAGAAGTAAGATGTTTTGCAGCTGTAGCGCCGATGTCGCGTACGCCCCGTCTAACACGCACGTTTGTCCCGTTTGCCTCGGCATGCCCGGCACTCTTCCCGTAATCAATGGTGAGGCTGTACGCAAAACATTGCTCACAGGCGTCGCACTCCACTGCACAATACCTCACTTCTCCAAGTTTGACCGCAAGAACTACCCTTATCCCGACTTGATGAAGGGCTACCAAATCTCTCAATATGACCTGCCATTTTGTGTGAATGGGTACTTCGACGTGGAGATCAGCAACGAACTAGGCAATAAAGAGCGCGTCGCACGCATCGGCATAACACGAGTTCACCTGGAAGAAGACACCGCTCGCCTCCTGCATAGAAGCGATGCTGACGGCCCTTACACCCTCATGGACGTCAATCGCTCAGGGCTGCCTCTTATCGAGATAGTCTCCGAGCCTGATATTACCTCTCCTGAAGAAGCGCAACAGTATCTCATGCAATTGCGCCACCTACTTCGCTGGATTGGCGTCTCAACGGGCAACATGGAAGAAGGCTCCTTCCGGGTGGATGCTAACGTCTCTGTGCGCCCCAGCTGGCAGGCCGAGCTCGGCACCAAAGTCGAAGTGAAGAATATGAACTCCTTCAAGGCGGTGCGCTCGGCTCTCGAATACGAGGTGGTGCGCCAGACGGGGATACTAAAGAGTGGTGGCCGGATAGCCCAGGAGACGCGCGGCTGGCTAGATGCTCGTGGCGTAACCGTATCACAGCGTTCTAAAGAGCAGGCGCACGATTACCGTTACTTCCCAGAGCCTGATTTGCTCCCCCTTACCTTCTCCGATGCCGAGCGAGATGAGATCCGGAACTCGCTTCCTGAGTTTCCTGAGGCGCGGCGCGAGCGTCTCATAGAGCAGTACGGACTGTCGCGCTATGATGCCACACAGTTGACCTCTTCGCGGGCAGCCTCCGACTACTTTGAGGGCGCGGCAACGGGGGCGACCGAAGAAGAGGCCAGGCTGATTGCAGGGTTCATTGTGAATGACCTGGCGAAACTCCTCAGTGACAGCGGCACCGGCATTGAAGGGAGCCTTCTGACGGCTGAGAATCTGCGCGGGCTGGTGCGCCTCATTACTGGAGGTGTTATCAACCGCAATCTCGCTCGCCAGCTTATGCCGGAGCTACTTGAATCGGGGATAGACGCCCAACAGCTTGTTACACAAAGAGGGTTGGGCGTGATGCGTGACGATTCGGCCCTCGACAAGGCTGTAGATGATGCCATAGCCGCTAACCCTAAAGCAGTGGCCGATTACCTGGGCGGCAAAGAGAGCGCGGTAGGCTCATTCCTGGGTCCAATTATGAAGGCAACAGGTGGGCAAGCAGACGCTCAGGCGGCACGCGAGTTGCTGAAGCGTAAGCTCGATGCCCAGCGTCAAATCGCCGGGGAATGAAGAGCAAAGGCTCGTGGTGAAAGGTGAGCGCCATAACTCATCTCACCAGCACCGGCACCGTTATTGGGGATAAATACCAGCAGACTCAATGAGGAGGACTAGCAATGTCGGCAGAAAAATTACAGGTGGGCAAGCCCAATCCATACGCTGTGGCCGTGGAGCAATTTATGATTGCCGCGGATAAGCTGAACCTCGACGACGGTATGAAACAGATATTGTCCCAGCCCAAGCGCGAGCTTATTGTGCATTTCCCTGTGCGCCTTGACGACGGCAGCTACAGGGTTTTCACCGGCTTCCGCGTACAGCATTCCCTCACGCGCGGCCCGGCAAAGGGCGGTATCCGCTACCATCAAGATGTCAGCCTAGATGAGGTAAAAGCCCTCGCGATGTGGATGACCTGGAAATGCGCCACCGTTGGCATACCCTATGGTGGCGCAAAAGGCGGGGTTATAGTTGACCCCAGAGAGCGAAGCCTCGCCGAGATGGAGAGATTGACGCGCCGCTTCGCCGTCGAGATCGCCCCCATCATCGGCCCTGAGATTGATATCCCCGCCCCAGATGTAAATACCAACGCACAGACAATGGCCTGGATCATGGATACTATTTCCATGCTCAAGGGCTATCCCATCCCAGGCCTGATCACAGGCAAGCCTATCGCCATTGAAGGCTCACTGGGGCGCAATGAGGCCACAGCGCGAGGGCTGGTGTACGTGATACGCGAGGCAGTCAAAACTGTAGGAATGAATCTGCAAGGTGCGCGTATCGCGATACAAGGATATGGCAACGTCGGGAGTAATTCGGCTCGTCTGCTACAAGAGGATGGCGCTAAGATCATCGCGGTCTCTGACGTGAACGGCGGTATATACTCCTCTAATGGAATAGATACGGTAGGCGCGCTCCGCTATAATCAGGAGCATGGCAGGCTGGCAGGCTTCGACGGCACGGACAGCATCACCAATGCTGAACTCCTAGAAGTGGATTGCGACATATTGATACCCGCTGCCTTGGAGAGCGTTTTGACCCGGGGCAACGCTGACCGCGTCAAAGCCACGATGATAGTCGAGGCGGCTAATGGCCCCACAACGCCGGAGGCAGACCTCATACTCCACGACAAAGGGGTGATAATCCTCCCTGACATCCTGGCTAACGCCGGTGGCGTCACCGTCTCCTACTTCGAGTGGGCGCAGAACATTCAGGGCTATTACTGGGCAGAAGACGAGGTAAACCAGAAGCTGGAACGTGTGATGAAGAGGTCATTCCAGGATGTCTATGAGACCGCCGAGAATAACAAGGTAGATGTACGCACAGGCGCATATATGCTGGCTATCTCCCGCGTAGCTGAGGTAACTCGTCTACGTGGTATCTTCCCGTAGCTCGGCTGACCGAGATAACAACTGTTTACCCTTCCGAGAGAGAAGAGATAGAGCAGATAACGAAGCCAAAGCAGGCGCTCGTCTAAAAGCGAGCGCCTGCTTTATTTGCTTCTGTGCAAGGCCGCGCACAGCGCCTCGCTCCCAGCTTACTGGCCTGATAATATGAAACTTCCCAGCACAAGGGTGAAGTTGTAGACGCCATGTACTATGGCTGATGTAGTTGTATTTGAGCGAGAGCGAACGATACCGAGTATCAGCCCCACAATAAAAACGCTGAGCAGCGCATCAAAATTATACTGGAATGCATGTAGAGAGGTGAAGAGAAGGTTGGAGGCTATAAGCCCAATACGAGGCTGCAACAGGCCGCGCACCGCCATCTCTTCACCCAGGCCCGCCGTTACGCCAACCAACACTGCGCCAACCGGATTGGTCACGCCGGAAAGTAATTGGCCGAAGGCAGCTGAGTTAGTAACGGGCCAACCCATCGTAGTCCAAAGCCAGTTTATGCCAGGGTCTACTATGTAGTTAGCAGCTGCCGCCAGCACAACCCCGAAGACAACCCCGAAGATAGCCTGCGTGATAGAAGGGCGCACCAGGCTGAGGCGCACCATCACAGCGCGGAAAACGCGCACAACCGGCCAGCCCGCCGCCACCAGCGCGGCTGGTATCGTCCAGATAAGCTGGTAGAATAGGTCAACCGGGCGTATAGAGAGGCTGGAGTTTTGCCCCAGCCCGCCGGATAAGCCCGTCAGACTGCCATTAGTGAGTATCTCCAGTATGGGCGGAGCGCCAAGCACGATAAGAGGCACAAGCGAGCTAAGGAGTATCAGCGTCAGGATAGAGAGCGCAATTTTATGCACAAAGTTGTCGGGATCAACAGGCATGAGGCGCGACATCAAGACCCGCACAGGGCGCAGCAACATAGCCGCTGCCAGGAGCGTCACCACGAAGAATAGCAGAGTTCCCCACGAGAGCGCAGCGCCCGCCCCAGGGCGGAAAACGCCGGAAAGTGAACTGCCGACAGGGTTGGCTTCCCACTCTGCGAGCGCTGGAAGGTTAGCTTCGGCAAGTATCATGTTACTGAGAGCGTTAAGGAGCACCGCAAGAGCTACAAGGGCGAGCCACATATAGCAAAATACTCTAATTGAAGGGTTCTTCACGCCTGCGTAAGCCAGAGCAGCAAGCAGAGCGAGTGGAACAAACTCAACGCCTATGGTGACGAATTTTCCGACCTCACCAGCGCCACTACCCAGAAAAAGCCCAAGCGAGATAATAAAAAAGCCGAGAATGAGCAGCCCCAAAGGCCGCAGACTGCCCCGGTCCGACGGAGTTGGTGTAGATACGGCCTGCACTGCATCCGCGCCATGTCCAGTATATGGCGCTTGCGTGTAACTGCTATTGGGCATTCCAAGTTGCGCAAGATAAGGGACGAAAGGCTGCACCTTATCCTCGCTCTGCTCCGGCTCTGTATCGGGTGGGTTGTTGTCCATTAAGGTCATTCTCCAATCTTGTGGCTTGCCTTCAGTATAAAGCATAGCTCACGCCGGGCATAGGCGTACAAAACTACTACTTTTGAGCTAACGGATGGGCTAGGAATGGGGAAAGTTTAACAGCAAACCCCGGTGTTGGCTGCCAACACCGCACAAGGCAACGCCTAAGCTCGACTTTGTACA
>JADMIH010000241.1 GCA_015478675.1 Chloroflexota bacterium
CACCTCAACTCTGAACGCTTACAGGCGGGAAGCAGTTAGCGATTCCCTTCTGTATGCCGTATAATTCATCTATAATCAAGAGATGGATGTGGATAACGGCCCGGTGAGGTGTGATTGGTTGTGACGGCACAAGGGGGCAAAAACCTGGCGCGGTCGGCTCTCCAGATGAAAGATCTGGAGGCGCAGGTAAAGACTTGCCAGCTATGTCGCCTCGCGAAGACCCGCACGAACGCCGTGCCGGGCGAAGGCAATCTCAGGGCCGAGGTAATGTTTATAGGCGAAGGCCCGGGCTATCACGAAGATAAGCAGGGCCGTCCCTTCATTGGTGCTGCGGGGCACTTCCTCGATGAACTGCTGTCTATCGCAGGATTGAGCCGCGAGAGCGCCTACATAGCCAACGTGGTTAAGTGCCGACCCCCTAACAACCGCGATCCTAATCCTGACGAGATGGCGGCTTGCGCTCCTTACCTTGCGCGGCAGATAGAGATTATCAACCCGCGTCTGATCGTTACCCTGGGCCGCTATTCGATGTCGAAGTTCTTCCCTGGGGAGCGCATCAGCCAGATACATGGGCAGGCGCGCATTGTGGATGGCCGCCTTTGCGTGGCTATGTATCACCCTGCCGCCGGGTTGCACCAGGCGAGCCTTGCTGATATTATCCGCGCCGACTTTCGCAAGCTGCCGGTCTTCATGGAGGAGGCGCAGCGCGTGCTGGTGGCCCAGCCCGACGAGGTCGATAGGGAGCGTATGGCCGAAGCAGAAGCAGCCCGCGAGTTCGTGGTGCATAACCCTGAGACCGGAGCGGTTCTAGAAAGGGTAGACGTACACGCACCTGCGCCGCCTTCTGCTGAAGCGTCCGCTGAGACCCCCACCGACCTCACCACCAACCTCGCTGTAAGCACAGCGCCCCCCACAGAAGGGATGAAAGCTGCGCCGCCCGCCGCTAAAAGCAAGAAAGCGGTGCCCAAAAATGGTGATTACCAGCAGATGTCGTTCTTTGATTTATAGCCAACGTTTGGGGATTTAGTTCAACTTTGATGCAAGATTCGAACGTACAAGATGTAGCGGCTACGACAGCGCCTGTCCCCACCACCGGTGGAGATGGCAGCTACGCTATGTCGCGTGAAGGAAGGCGCAGAGCGATTATCCTGCTGCTGGGTGTCGCCAGCATTTGGGTCTTCGCGTTGTGGAGCTTGATCACGATACTTCAAGATGGCGTGAGTGGCGTGGAGTGGGTCTCCTCGCTGTTGATGATTGGTATTATAGTCGTAGCACCGTTAGTCGCATGGTCGCTCTTAGAGGAGGCCAACGCTCGTATCACCACCAGTGAGCGCGGCATTGGCTACAGCACAATAGGAGGCATAAAGCTCAATTATTCCTGGAGTGAGCTATCAAGCTCCAGACCGGACGAGAGTAGGGGCCGTATCGCCAGATTTTTCCTGGGAGAGGATGACAGCAAAACCGACGAGCAAGAGAACGCTACTGTGCCTGTCGCCCCGGAAGAAGGCACTGAGGCTGAGGCTACGGACGACGATGAGATTGACACTCTATTACTGCGCATTCACCCAGGCTCCGCCTGCCAGATTGCCAATCCTCTGGTACGTTTTCTACACAGGCAGGCACAAGGCGACGCACTGCCGGTTTACGCGGGCCTGGAAAACCGCGACGCACTTCTGCGAGAGATAGCTTCTCACACTGAGATAAGTTAGCAAAATAGCATGGCCCAATGCTGAGCAGGAGCAATTGGCTTCGCGGCTCACCGCCTGTGGCTGTGCCTTGAGACAAAGGATTTTCTGTAACAACAATGCAAAATAAAGAACAAAAGTATATTGACCCGCAGCCTACGACGGAGCGCATAAGATATATCCCCATCGGCGGCCTGGGCGAGGTCGGCAAAAATATGTATGTGGTCGAATATGGTGAGGATATTATCATAGTTGACGTTGGAATGGGCTTCCCTGAAGACGAGATGCTTGGCATCGACCTTGTGCTGCCTGACATCTCCTATCTTGAGGGCAAGCAAGACCGGATAAAAGGGATCTGCATCACGCACGGCCATGAAGACCACATCGGTGGGCTACCCTGGCTCTTGCCCCAGATCAATGCCCCTATCTATGGCACACCACTCACCCTGGGGTTGATCACTAATAAGCTGAAAGAGCGTGGCCTATTGGCCGAGGCCGACCTGAGAGAAGTGCAGGCCGGCGACACAGTGACGCTGGGTGCCTTCAAGGTAGAGTTTGTGCATGTCTGCCATTCTATCCCTGACGCCTGCCTGCTGGCGATCCACACGCCTATAGGCACCATCGTCCACACGGGCGATTTCAAGCTGGATCCTACGCCTGCCGACGGCTACCTGACCGACTACCAGACACTGGGGCGGCTGGGGCAGGAGGGCGTGCTCGCTCTCTTTACCGATTGCGTGCATGTAGAAACACCCGGCTATACTCCTTCAGAGCAAGTGGTTGCTAAGACCCTGGGGCCCATCGTTGACAACGCCAGCGGCAGAGTGATAATCGCCACCTTCGCCTCACTCATCTCGCGTGTGCAGCAAATCTTCGATATTGGCTATAAATATGGCCGCAAGGTGGCTTTGCTGGGCCGCAGCCTGGAAAACAACGTGCAGGTGGCGGTGGAGCTTGGCTATTTATACATTCCTGAGGGGTTGCTGGTATCGGTAGCTGATACAGCCAAGCTGCACGACAACGAAGTGCTGGTAATCTGCACAGGCGCACAGGGCGAGCCTACTTCGGCCCTATCACGTATCGCTAACGACGACAGCCGCTACTGGAATGCCAAGCCCGGCGACACATATATACTCTCGGCGACACCTATTCCGGGCAACGAGACGAGCGTGGGCCGGGTCATCAACAATCTCTTCACCAAAGGCGCCGAGGTGATATACCCGCCGCTGGCGCAGGTACACGTATCGGGTCACGCCAGCCAAGAAGAGCATAAGCTGTTACTCGGCCTCTTACGGCCAAAGTATGTCATCCCGATACATGGCGAGCGCCGCCACCTGGAGATGTACGCCAAGATAGCCAGCGCGCCGGGAGTGGGCATACCGAGGGCTAATATATTCCTGATAGATAACGGCTATGTGATAGAGCTAAATAGCGATGAGGCTTACGTGGCCGGGCGCGTGCCTTCGGGCAACGTCTTTGTTGACGGCCTCAGCGTGGGCGGCATCGGCCAGGTGGTTATACGTGACCGCCAGCTGCTGGCGCGCGATGGTGTGCTCCTGGTAGTGGTCACCATTGATAAGCAAACCGGGCAGCTTGTAGCGGGGCCTGATATCGTTACGCGAGGCTTTGTGTACGCAGCCGAGGCAGGGGAATTGCTTGATGACACAAAGACACGGGTGCGCGATGCTCTCAACCATAACAACAGCAACACTCCCGCCGATTGGAACTACCTCAACAAAAAGATAAGAGATACCGCCAGCCAGTACCTCTACGATAAGACTAAGCGCCGCCCTATGGTGCTGCCCGTCGTCATGGAAGTGTAAAGAGAACTCAGGGGCCAAGGATCAGGAATTACCTGCTGATCTCTAACCCCAGTAGCGAGGTGTGAAATGGCTACTATTGCTAAAGCTGCTGACATTATAGACCTGAACCTGGACCTCGCCGACTTCGTTGGGCCTATACCTTTTGAGGAAGTATGGGTTGCTGAAAACTTGCTCGGTGTAACCTTCTCCGACTCGTATCGCGAGTTCCTGCAACGCTACGGCGCGGGTAGCTTTGCGGGGCTTCCGGTCTATGGACTTGGTGTGCCTGATGACACCCTGCCAAGCGTGGTTTTCGCGACCAACGCCTTGCGCAAATCCGACGACTTCTTCCCCGGTGATCTCGTGGTGATACAGGACAGCGGGCAGGGCGACCTCCTTTGCCTGGCTACTTCTAGATTGAAAGATGGCGAGTGCCCGGTTGTACAGTGGATACCGGAGATGTCGTTTGACGAGCAGATGTTCGAGGTTGTCAACAAGACCTTCGCCGGATTCTTGCTCCGCCTTGCCCGGCAAGGGTTATCTTAGCGGGCCAACAGGCTCACACCGCGCTGACCTCAACAAACCCCTCCTCCTTTCAGTTATGATGCCATCTACTAGCTCACGCCGATCTCCATCTCGACCTCCCGCGCGAAGAGGGTGCTTGTTCTGGGCGCTGGCGAGCGTGGTAACGCTATGCGGGGCTATTTTCGTCGTGTCCCTCCTGCTGAACCTCGTCGTTGGCACCACCCCGCGAACCGGCATAGATACCCGCAGCGCCTCAGCTTCTCCTACTTATCCACCCTTCGCCGGAGTGGTGCAAACTGAAACGCCTGAGGTAGCCACCCCGGGCTATTCTCCTATACTCACATCTACCCCCGCCCAGCCCCAGGCATCGTCCACTGAACCTGCCGCCCCGCCAACCGCCTCCCTCACAGCCATATCTACGGCCACTATCGAGGCGACTGCTAGCCCCACTGCGGCTGTTGCCGTCAATCCTACTGTGCAGGGCCTTGTCCCCGCCAAGGTAGTGCGCGTGGTTGACGGCGACACTCTTGACGTAAAGATTGGGGGGCAGACCTCAAGAGTGCGTATCATAGGCGTTAACGCGCCCGAAGTATCCGGAACCGTAATGTGCTATGGAGCAGAGGCCACAATCAAAACTCGGCAGCTGGTAGACAGCGTGGGGGGAGAAGTGCTGCTGGAAA
>JADMIH010000242.1 GCA_015478675.1 Chloroflexota bacterium
CAAAGACCTCTTTAGGCATGCAGTATGTACACCGAAAGTTGCAGCGATCAGTGACCGAAATGCGTAAATCTCGCAGCGGCCTATTCAGTTTGTCAGTAACAGCAGGATCCATATTCAGTAGATGGTGCCAGGTGGATAGCTTATCCGGCGCCTTGACCCACCCACACCTCGCCGTCCTCAAAGTATTCTTTCTTCCAGACAGGCACGGTGGCTTTGAGCATATCCAGAGCCTCGCTGCACGCCTGAAACGCCTCTGTGCGGTGCGGTGACGACACCGCTATGACAACGCTTGTTTCACCAACCGCCAACTTGCCGACGCGGTGCTGCATAGCGATGCCATGCAGACCCCACCTCGTCATCATCTCAACGCCAATGCGCCGCATCTCCGCCTCGGCCATCTCGTCATAGGCTTCATACTCCAGAGCCAGCACCTTTTTGCCTTCGTGGTTATCCCGCACCGTGCCAATGAATGTTACCACCGCGCCATCGCCAGAGGTGAGCACCAGGCGCGCCAGGTCGCCTACCGAGAGGGGGCTATCTGTCACCTCAAAGAGAGAATGGCTCAGGTCTGGGGAGGTGGATTGCTCACTAGAGGTCGGCTGCTGTAGCGTTTCGGCCACCGCTAGCCTCCGCTCACAGGAGGGAGAAAGGCTACTTCGTCTCCATCATGCAGCGCGGCATCGGGGCGCGTAAAGCTGCCATTAAGAGCGAAAGCCGCGCTGCCACTGATAGGCGCGAGACGCGGATGCGCCTCGATTACCCGCTCCCAGAGCTGGCCTACAGTGCTACCAGGCGTTACCACAACTTCGTCCTCCGGTAGGCCCGACGCTTCTCTGTATGATGCGAATAGCCTGACTGTGATTTTCATATTCTTTCCTTGTTTCAATCGTACACAGTAAGATTCTACCAAAGAATCCAATGGCAAACCAGGGATAAGGCCAATCTGCCATACTCTTGTAATGCAATCCAATCAGAAGGTGCAATCCTGCACTGATTCTCGTCTTTGTTCGCAAAAACAATAGGCCCGAGAAAGGGCAGCCACCTTTATATCAACTCTTACACCACCCCTGGCCTTTGGCTATATGCTCATCCCTTACGCGCTACACACTACTTCTCACCCCTCTGCAAAACGTCGCATTGTTACCCACAAATCGCCTTCGGGAGCGGGCTTCGAGCGCGGCGTGAGGCCGGGGCCGCCCGTCACCCTGATAACTGTGAGCGTGCTGTCCTGGGCCATTTCTTCTATCAGGCGGCTGGTAACGGCCACATCCCAACCAAAGAGACGTGGGAAGATATTGGCGGGGGCTGCTATAGAGGACTGCAAATACCGGCTCACCAGGTGGCGAGTGGCGCTGCGGCTGTTGTAGGCGCGCGCTTGCTCTCCCAACTCCGGCGCCCACCTCAGCAGCAAGTCGTAGACGTAGCAATACTTCCAGCGGTTGGCTGTGGAGGTGCCCGACTTCACTATCTTCAAGTCGGCTTGCAACTCCACAATGGCTCGCTCGAAGCGGCGTGCGTTATCTCCACCGCCTGACATGCCGCTGGCTTTGCGGAGCGAACTGGTCGGGAGCGGCCCTTCGGTGAGTAGCACCTCGTAGATTTTCCTGGCTTCGTTGGTCATGAGGCCATCGTCATAGGCCTCAAGGTAGTCGTCTAGCTCCCCATAGTTTGAGGAGAGGGCATAGAGGGCAGGCAAATCGCCCAGGGAGATGAAGGCGGGCTTGCCGCGCACCAGTTTGCCATACCACGCCTCTTTGTGCGCAGGTATGCTATCTTTCCAGTCCCAGGTCTTGCGCAGCGCCCAGTCGTGGTGGTGCTTTGGTATCTTGCGGTCAGCGCCGTTGATAGCACTCCACAAATCGGGCAAAGGCAAGTTATCCCCTGGATAGAGGAGCGCAATGCCCACATTATCAATGAACTTCACCGCCTCCGCCCGGCTCTTCACCTTGAGATCAGGGTGTTTGCGATAGTGCGGTTCTCGAATATTAAGAATATCTGCGTAGTGAACAACAGGCACTACGCCTGCGTCTGCAATAGTAATCATTCCTACAGGTATCACTTTCTAGCCGGGAGTTTGTCTGCTGCAATTATACCCCAGTTGCCCGTGCTCGGTGTCAGAAATGGATAGTCGTTACTTCACTACCCTTTAGTCCTCGTTGCCCGCGTATAGCGCCGCACTACCCGCTCGGCGAAAACCGCGAACTCCTCCAGATGCACCGGGGGGCTGGTATGGTCGGGGCGCTTGCCTATGGAGGGTGGAGTGAAACAGAGTGTGATTGTTGTGTCGAACTCCTTTAGCGCCTCCATCTGCCTATCAAACCACTGCACCGCGTTTGGACGGTGCCAATCGGCCCAACTGATGCCTGTTCTCAGCTTTTTAACTCCGAGCCTGCGAAGCCACTCAACCGAGAAGTCCAGCCTGTGGTCCTCAAAATGGAACCACTGGCAAATCCCCATCTCAGGATTGAAGGCATTTATGGCGGGCTTGGGAGTGCCGTCGGCGCGGATCAGCCCCATGTAGAAGTGGCGGTAATATGAGCTTCCTTCGCTCTCCTTGTGCCGCGTGGTGGCTTCCCAGGCGGGCGGCAAGTCGAGCAGGCTGTACCAGAAGATACGCTCTACCTTGCCCAGCAGTAGCTCTGTGGTACGCTGTAGCCCGAAGACCTGCACCTCATCCGCCCCAAAAGTGGATGCTCCAACCTCAGTGACCCACACCGGCAGGTCGGTGACGGCCTCTACCTCGGCTATCTTCTTCGGCCACTCGTTGATCTGCCAGTGGTTCCAGTCGAGCGGGAAGCCATGTACGGCAACCGCATCAAGAGAGTCGAGCAGCCCCTCTCGCCCAAGAAGCTCGATGAAAGCAGGGTCTATGGGTGATATCCCGCCTAGCACTAGCTGTAGCTCCGGGCGAACTCTCCTCACAGCGTCTGCCGCCAGACGTGTCATGCAGGCGAACTCTTTCCAGCCGGGGTCTAACTCGAAGTCCCAGTGGGAGAGGTTGTTCGGCTCATTCCAGAACTTGATCGCTTCTATCATTTTTCTCCTGCTCGTTGCACGTCGGTCTGGTGGCGACGGCTATCTCGTGGTTAGCTCGTGAAACGTAGTAGTTGAAACGTGAGGGATTACGGATGTGGTATCTATTCAACACGTAGTAGGCAACACATCATGTTTCACGTTTCAGGCGTCGCCCGATAGCCGAGGTAATCTCCGCGCTGTTCCAGGTGGTTATGCAGGCGGGGTTATCCGGGTCAGGCTCGCACATATATATCTCGTGCCCCAGCCGCTCAGTAACGCGCATACCGGCGGCGCGGAGTATGGCCTCAACAGCTGCGTGGTTGGGCGCCCACCAGTTGGTCGGGTCGCCTGCCAGCTTGTGCTCGATAAAGGCCATCTTGGGCCAGCCGGGGTCGGTCATTGCTTCGCGATGCTCAATATCCAGGTTGCGCGTGTCCTCATATACCTCGGCGCCGGGCATTGTAAGGGTCTGGAAAACCATGAGACGCTTGACCTTCTGAGCGACAATATCCAGCCCTAGCATGGGATAGCGCAAATGGTAGAAGACGCCCATGAAGATTACCAGGTCGTATCTTTCTTCAGTGTGCGCCAGGTCGTACACCTGCATCTCTCGGAAGGTGATACGGTCTTGCAGGCCGTATTGTGCGGCGGCCCAGCTGGCTTGAGCCAAATAATGCAGGTTCAGGTCAATTCCGGTGACACGTGCACCCCGCCTTGCAAGCTCAAAACTGTAGAAGCCTGCGTTACAGCCAACGTCAAGTGCGCTCCAACCCTCAAGGCTCTGGGGGAGGTGGCCAGCAAGTCGCTCCCACTTGTACGAAGGAAAGTCGCCAAGTGGGTGTGTGGGCGCAGTTTGTGTGCCATCCGGCAAGTGGAGATTATGGAACCAGGGCGCGAGATTCGCAACCTCTGTCTGCAAATCGCTCCTACCGCCCACCCCGTCCACCTCTGAGGTATTCACTACCATCTATACATACCTCCCCCGCCTTCGGCGGCATTATAAATTAGCAATTATGAATTGACGGGAGCTAGCGCTATGAGGGCGACTCGTTGCCGCTGCTTCACATGCCAGTTTACCACTGGCTCATAATTCACAATTGCTAATTCACCTTTGTCCCGTCGCCAGGCCATACAGGAGCAGCGCAGCGCCTATAGCCATGATCGCAGCCGTTACGACCAGCCCGACGTTGGTGGGGGCGTTCAACCTGTAGTGGCGCATGATTTTGCGGTTGTTGCCTACCAGCAACACCAGCACCACCAGGGCGGGAGCCAGTACTCCTTGCAAAGCGTTGGCCCAGAACATCAGTTGGATAGGGTCCAGCCCAACCACCGACACCATCAGGCTTACCGCCAGCGCAACTGTGAGAATAAGGTAAAAGCCCTCGCTTTGCCAGGGTTTCTTCGACAAGCCCGCCGGCCAGCCGATGGTGCCTGCTACAGCATAAGACGTGCTGGCGAGCAAAATTGGTATGGCGATTAGCCCTGCCCCAATCAACCCTATGGCGAAGAGATACTTGGCGAAAGGCCCCAGGAGCGGCTCCAATGCGCGAGCAGCATCCACTGCTGTGCTGATCCGGTGGCGGCCGGTAAAGAGAGTCGCCGAAGTAGAAACAATAATAGAGTAGGCGATAATATTGCTGCTGATAACCCCGCTGGCGATATCGAAGCCCGCAAA
>JADMIH010000424.1 GCA_015478675.1 Chloroflexota bacterium
GTATTAAGCATCCTGACCTATACCAGCTGCTGGCGTATACGGCAGTAGCTGGGCTGCAGGGCGGTCTGCTAATTTATGCAGCGGGGGAAGGCATTCCCGTCAAGCACGAGGTGGTGAGGGTAAGCAAGGAACTTGTGGTGAGGACGCTAGATTTGCGCGGCTCACCAAGAGAAATACTGGCTCAGATAGAGGAAATCGGTGTGGTAGTTCGCGAGCAGCGAGAAACACTACTGAGACTTTAGGTGGATTCATGGAAGGTCAGCCTTCACTTTGCGGGCCATGGTGACAAGCGCAACACGAATGAGGTGTGGATAAAAAGAGCCCGCTAAGGAGATTCCGCCGAATATGCACGAGGAACTTGATAGACGAGCATACGCACTTGCCAGGAGCTATCTTCTCGGCCAAGAAGGTATTTCCCAGGAACTGCTAGATCGGCATCTGCGTCTGTCTCTCGACAGCCATAAACCCACAGTAGTGGCCGAGGTCTATGAGCGATTGTTGAGATCTGCGCAGAGCGCCCAGAGCATGCCGAACGTGATCGGAGGTTCCATCGGCGGCATAGAGCGGTTGAGCGCAGTCCTTTTCGACTTCAACCCTGCGGCGGTTGCTCAGAGATACCCGCGGAGTGACGAAGGTTGCAAGTGGCTCTTCGACGACATCACAGGGCAGTTGGCACCCAGGGGCAAGCTCAACTACAACCCGCGCAGCCTGTGGAAGCGCTTTTGCGGCACGGTCACCTCGGGTGCTGCTTTTCTCGCACAGTTCCCCGATGCGCAGGCTTTCTACAAGTGGGTTGAGCCGTTCGATATGGACGAGGATGGGCGCATAGCGGTAGCAACAAATATGGCCCGCCAAATAGATGGAATAGGGTTCGCGCTGGCGTGTGATTTGCTCAGAGGGGTAGGCTTTGCCAACTTCAGCAAGCCGGATGTGCACATCAAGGAGATATTCTCGGTACTAGGACTGAGTGCTACGAAGGACGACATTGTGGTGTTCAAGGCAGTCGGCAGAGT
>JADMIH010000009.1 GCA_015478675.1 Chloroflexota bacterium
GGAGGTAGCGATAAACCGTCGCTTTGGAGACGCCATATTCCTTCATCAGGGTTCGGATCGTCGTCCCCTGCTGCCGTTTGGCTTGCATATCGGCAATCTGCTGCGTCTTCAAGGTCTTGCGACGGCCAAACGGCACGCCTCGCGCTTTGGCCTTCGCGATGCCATCCATTTGGCGTTCTGCACGGATCTCCGTCTCAAATTGGCTAATAGCTCCCAACATATTAAACAGTAGCCGTCCGGTGGCATAGTTGGTATCGATTTGCTGATCCAGCACCTGCAACTGAACCCCCTTGCGTGCGAGCTGTTCGGCAATCTGGCATAGGTGAAGCGTTGAACGCGCCAGACGGTCCAGGCGGGTAATAACAAGTGTATCGCCTTCGCGGGCGTACTCCAGGCAGGCCACCAAGCGTGGACGTTTATCCGATGTGCCTGTGCCAGTACCACTACCACTGCGCTTCTCCTCAAAGAGCTTGTCACAGTGCTTCAGTTTATCTCGTTGGACCTCGAGACTCTGCCCCACCGAACTGACCCGGGCATAGCCAATCAGCGCCATCACATACTCCTGCTATCTGTCCTTGTGCCTTATGTCTCTCTTGTTATCTGTCCTTGCTGCCTTGCGGCCTTGCCGTCTCAGAAAATCTAAGGGGCTATGATAAGTGGATTATGAGACATGTTATGCGACGCGTCAAAGAGGTGGGACTTGCTAGGATTTAATTGTATACTTTTTGAGACTTTGGACTTTGAGGCGATTGTCCCGTGGTCCTGTGACGACCTACTGGTGATGATGACGACGAAGGAGCAGTGTGACCGACCTTGTGACAAACCTGGAAGTGAGCAAGGCCAGTAAGCCACCAAAGCGGTTATACATTCTGGACGATGAAGAAATCGAGGCCCTTTACGCCAGACCGCTCTTTACCGAAGACGAACGCAGTCACGCCTTTACGCTGACCCAGTCCGAGAAAGACCTTCTTGCTTCCTTTACGCAGATTCACGTCCAACTGTACTTCATCCTTCAATTGGGCTACTTTAAAGCCAAACAGCTTTTCTTCGCCTTCACTTTTCATGACGTTGGCGATGATGTGAACCACCTCCTCCAACGCTATTTCCCCGATATTGGGCGTGGGCCTCATGCAACATATGGACCGCGACCCAAACTGCGTCCTCTCAATAAACGGACCATCCTCAAACAGCGGCAGCGTATCTTGGAACTGTTCCAATATCGGCTCTGCGCGCCGGCAGATCGAGGGCGCTTGTTCCTCCGCGCCCAACAGGCCTTAACCAAACCTCCATAGTGCCCTACCCTGATAAGCCATTTCGTTGATAACCCGCCGACCCAATATGGACCCACTAACAACGCCTAACAAAACCTCTTATAGGGCTATCTAAGAGACCCCTTTACGCATGTGGTAGCTGATTGACTAAGGTTTTGCTAGGCGTTCCCAGGGTCTAACTCAGCCTTGAGTTCTAATAGCAGCCAGTGCTTAAATTACCATAGGGCATCACTGGTCTAGTTGCACTCGTAGATTTTCTAGTACTTGTTTACGTTGAGATAGCTTAGTTGAGCCAGCTTCCTCCCAGCGATGAAGATCAACTCCAGTGTCTATTATCTCAAGCGCTCGCCTGCGGATGCCTTCGCTTGCAGTACCATGTTCAAGTTGTAATGCTGCCAGCGCTAGGTATATTATCGACCCTTCGTCTTCATCATCCAGGTCAGCCACAAACTTGACAAGCACGCGTCTAGCAGCATCTGCTCCGTCAGCCCCCCTCGAAAGTTCGTCCTCGAAAGCATCACGTGTATCACCTGCCGTATCGTCGTCGAAGATACCTGTGCCCCATGTACCCATATCTCACACTCCTTACTGCTTTTCGCTAAACGTGCATCTACCGTCCATTTTGGATGATGTCCAGTGCTTCTCTAAGTAGAGGGCGTCCGGCATTTAGATAGGCTTGTAAATTTCGGTTTCTAGCTCCTGCGCCATTGTTATCATTGCGTAACTGGCCACCACCTCTACCGCCATAATGATCAATTAGAAGTTGTTCCAGACCTCTAGCTTCTGACTTAGTTAGATTATTGTTGGCAACAATCTCCCAACTCAAATCATCATGCTCTGGTTCTAGCATGTGATTCCGCACTCTGCTTGGAGCGTCGCCCTGCCCAACATAGCGGACCGTCCCTTCACCATCTATTCCAACGTAGATTCCCCTGCCGTTTGTACGGTCGTAGTCAGGACGTGTAGTCCCTACGGGGCGTCCTCTAATAGGAGTTGGTCCCTCCGGCAGGCCACCCTCTCCTCCGTTTAGACCCTGCCCAACACTCCTGAGCAACTCTCCAAACCCAGGCAGCGATGGCTGCACCCACGTGCCATTCGGCTGCTCTATAGGGTCCATACCCTCTAGACCAGAGGGATCTGTATAGTTTACAGGATTGCCATAGGCATACCCATATGGCTGCCCTGTTCTCTCTACAGCAGGATCACGAGAGATGAACTGCTGTGTCTGAGGATCGTAATACCTGGCTCGCTCGTAGAGCAGACCACTCTCGTTGTCAGTGTATTGGCCTGTGTAGCCGAAGGGAGTGGAGGCTTCGCACTCGGAGGGACCACCTGGCATTGTGCAGGTGCGCCTGCCATATGCATCATATGAGTAGCTTGCTTGTACCTGCCCCAGGTCGTTCCTGAAGAGGCGAATGCTACCCTGCGCGTCTCCCAGGTAAATTAGCCCGTTCTCTACAGGTGCATTGGGGTGAGGTTTACTCTGTCCAACTCCTCCAACTCCTCCGGCTTCAGGGTTACCAAGCAGAGCACCAGGAAAATTACCTGCTCCATTGGGCCTATGAGGAGTATTCACCACCTCCCTGGTGACCACCTCCCCGCCAACACTGTACATGTAGCTGTTTGTGTAGTAACCGTTGTCAAAGCCGACACCCTGCGGCTCTTGCTCTTGCAGCATCAACGGCAGCCCACCTGCTCCTACTCCCAGTATGTCCCAGGTGTAGCTGATCGGCCTTGCCACTCCTATGTCGTAAGTGGGGTCTATCTTGCTTGTTCTCAACCCATCCCCATTGTACTTATACTCTGCCTGGTAAGCGTTATTGTAGTAAGAAACAAGCTGGTCTGCCATATTGAAGGTGTAAGTAAAGACCTGCCCACCTCCACCTATTCCACCTACAGCATCGTTGAGGGTTCGGCGGTTGCCACGAGGGTCATAGGTTAACGTCAGGTCCTTGAGCGTGCGGGTCTGGGTATACTCCTGTAGCGAGTAGAGTTCGCCCGCACTGTCATACTGTCGGGTGCTGGTTAGGGTCTCTCCAGCGCCAGGACCCGATAAAGGTATCGAGAGGGTTTGGGTAAGCTGTGAGGCGGCATCATAGTGGTAAGTGGTAGAGAGTGTGGTGCCTGCTGTGGCGTTGGTGAGCAAGTCACCAGTTAGCCTGTTCTGCTTGTCGTATGCATATTGGTGAGCTACTCTACCACCACCATTGACTACTCTCTCAGTGGAAGTGTAGACCTGCCCCAGTGGATCTCTTGAGTATTGAATGTCTATGGGAGAGGTCTCCCCAGCTACATAAGTGGTTGTGGAGATGACCTGATTAGCAGAATCATAGGCTGTCTTCTTCTGAGTGAAAGCAGTCCAGGGGTAAGTTTCAGTAGTCAGGTTGCCGTTAGGGTCATAGTCCAAGCCTACAGCGAAGCCACTAGTCAGGTAGGTTATCTGGCTGATGCGATTGGCATCATTGTGTGTATAGTAGACGCTACGTGGATCGTAAGCATCACCGTTGAGCACGGGTGGGTAGTTCACCTGTTGCACATTACTCGCCAGGTCGTAATGATAACGAACTACATGACCACTACCGTCAGTAACGCTTGCAAGTCTATCCAGGCTGTCATACCCATAGGTAGTAGAGCCTGTACCATCAGACATGCTAGCGCGTAAGCCGCGGCTGTTGTAGCTGTATGACACATCAGGTGTGGAGGGGTCTCCATAGTCTATGGTGTGTAAGAGATTATCTGGGTAGTAGGAGAAGTAGGTGTAGATGCCCTGCGCGTCTTGTTTCCTCCACAAGTTACCTGCCAAGTCGAAGGCGTATTCCTGGCTGCGCTCAAGCGGGTCGTGGACGTTGTAGCGCCAGTTGGCATCATCGTAGGTGTAGGTGGTCTGCTGCCTCAGTGGGTTGGTCTGGGTGTATACCCTACCTAACCCGTCGTATGTAGTGGCACTGTAGCTGCTGTCCGGCATCACTGTGCGTGTAAGCTGGTTATCATAGTCGTAATAATAGGTGGTAACCTGCCTCTTGGGGTCTTGCACAGTCTTGAGGTTACGATTGTTGTCGTAGCTGTAGATGGTGTCAAAACCAAGAGTATTGGTTGTGGTGAGTGGATCGCCGTAAGCGTTGGGTACGCTGTAGCTAGGATGACCATTAGGATCGGTCGTGCTACGCAGTCTGCCTACTGTGTCGTAGTTGTAGAGGGTAGAGTTGGTCAGAGGGTCAGAGGAACTCGTCAAATAGCCGTAGCTGTTGTACCTTTGTCCCCATTGTTTCCCTAGCTCGTTAGTAATGGTAATCACATCACCCGCACGCCCTGGAGCAGGGTCATAAGTGTAGTGAATGGAGGCAGTCTCTCCCGTCTCTGTTACTGGCCGGGAAACACTCAAGAGGTTGCCCGAGGCTACACTGTCATACGCGTATGTAGTGGTTAGATGTATGCTATTGGTTATAACTGTAGGATCATTAGCTGTGTTATAGGCATATTGGATGGTGCGTGACAGAGGATCGGTGGAGGTGAGCTTGTTACCGGAGTTGTCCCAGGTAGCGCTCCACACATGGGTAAGGGGGTCGGACACAGAGGAGACCCATGTAGTGCCTGGTTGGTAGGCATAGTTCCACACAGCAGGCTGCAAGCCAACATGCTCGGTAACACGCTGTATCTTGTTGTTTGTGTACTCGTATAAAGTAACAAGCCCGAGGGTATCTGTGACTCTGGTTGAGACGCCCGCAGGCAATGAATATCCAAAGCTCAGGTAGCGGCCTTCCGGGTCTGTTTGCTTGGCCACACGATAGCTCTTGTCGTAAACGTTGGTCGTTACGCCACCATTAGGGTCCGTCACAGCCTGTAGCATGTGGTCTGAGCTAAGTAGGAGGCTAGTCTGTTTGCCACCCACATCAGTAATAGTCATGTGGGTGTTATTGGGATAGCTGAATGAGACATTACGAGCGCCAGTGTCATCGTGTACGTTGGTCAACAGACCAGCATTATAGCTAAAGGTAAGAGTGCGCCCTTCTGTATCACTAACGCTTTGTAGCACCCCGCCTGCGCTGTAATTTAGTAACGTGTTATAGCCATTACGATCAGTGATTTGATACAGCTTGTAGATCTTAGCAGTAGAGAGCAGCGACAGCGTCTTAAAGTAGAAGCGCTCTTGCCCATGATTACGCGTGAAGGTAAAGACAGGGTTAGTGCCTGTAGTGGCGGTAAGAGTAGCCATCACCCGAAGAGGGTGGCTGAAATCTGAGGCGAATGTGGAGACGCTGCCATTCTCTTCATGCACAAGATAGTTGTTGTATTGGTCCCTATCTATGTACATATTGTAGTTGTGCGTCCAGCCATACCCAATTGGCCCATACTGGGTCGTCATGTCAGAGTTATATGCCACGCTGAACTGCAAGGGGACGCCCCTACCTGGCACCGAGAGATAGCTGTCTGCGTAGCAGTAGTACCCGGTGCCTGTATTCACCAGGTCCCCAACACTGTTCGTGGTCTGTATCTGAGAAGGGCTACCTCCACAACGCATCTCGTTTGCTTGTGGTGTATTCTTCGACAACTTTGTTACAAATGCATCCGCGCTCCCCGCCTGAGTTGATTGATAAGCATTACGAGTGGGAAAGTCCGTAGAGGAAGTAGTGCCGGTAAGATAAGCATCACCGGAGGCACTCGCCGTCACACTCGCGGAGTAGTCAGCATTGGTCCCACCCAGGTAGGTAGAGTAGCCCAATGTTGATCCTGACGCATTCAACATACCCGCAAATGCGTCACCACCGCCATGATTGATAGGCTGAATAGGATCCTGAGTGGGAAAGTTAGTCGAGTAAGTCAAGCCCGTGAAGTATGCGTTGCTTGATCCGTCAACAGCGATGCTATACCCGACGTCCTCATCTGCCCCTCCAAAATAAGTGGAGTAAATATACGCGGAACCATCAGCGTTGAGCTGGGTTATGAACGCGTCAGATTGGCCCCCGCCGTTGTTGGCTTGGTAAGGATTATGCGTAGGAAAGTCAGTGGAGCTTGTAGAGCCAGTCACGTAAGCATTGCCCACTGTGTCGAGTGCCACTCCGTTAGCACTATCAATACCGCTACCACCAAGAAACGTGGAGTACACAAAGTCCGTTCCTGCAGAATTGAGTACCGTGAGGAAGCCATCTCCGTTCCCAGCATAACTGGGCTGTATTGCGTTCTTTATAGGAAAAGCTATATCATGGTTGAAATAGCGTTCGAAACTGCCTACTATGTAAGCGTTGCCCACCCTGTCGATGGCAACGGCATTTGCCTGGGCAGTAGGGCCAGCAAAAGACCCTGAGTAGACTAGCGACGGGCTTCCTGACGCATTGGTGTTCAACTTGGCCGCAAAGGCGGTGCCGCAGTTCCCTTCCGAGTTGCCATTTGGAAATCCAACAGTTTGGGGGAAATCATAGCCCAAACTGTAACCCGCTATATATGCATTGCCACTGGCGTCCACGGCTAGGCCGTAACCTATGTCTGTTCCAGATTCGCTGCAAGGATCATTTCCTGTGCTCCCTAAGTAAGTAGAATATATTAAACTCGCACCGTTTGCCGCTATGCGGGTCACAAAGGCATTTGAGGCTCCTCGGTTAGAAGGTTGGTAGGCGTTGTGAGTGGGAAAGTCAAGAGACTCGGTGGTGCCACTTACATAGACATTGTTGCTCCCGCCCACTGCTATCGACCACCCATAGTCATTTCCTGTGCCACCTAGATACGTTGAGTAGATCAGTCCCGAACCATCGGCATTGAGCTTAGTTACAAAGACATCGGCGCCGCCCGCGTTGCTAGGTTGGTACGAACTAGCCAAAGGAAAGTTAGTCGAGTTCGTGTAGCCTGTGATGTAGGCGTTGCCCGCGCTATCTACTGCGATACCATTGCCATGATCATCCCCGCTGCCTCCCAAATACGTAGAATAAGCGAGCATAGGATCAATCGTAAGTGGGCGAGTCGAGTCGTAATTACCTAGTCGGAAACCTATGCTACCTTGAGGGGTTACTGTATAGCGCACACTTACTGCTGTGCGCTTTCCGTCAGTTCCAGCCACATTTTGCCAAGCCACTGGTGCTTGCTCGGTCATAGTGACACCGCTCCCGGAGGCTACGGGTCCTCTGTTGCCAGACATGGGGGTGGTGAGGATTTGCAAATTGCCTTGCGTATCCAGCTGTACGCTTTCAGCGCCTGCATATTGCCATTGAATACTATCAGGATCTGCTCCAGGGGCCAACGTATAAGTACCTTTCAGTTTTCCAGAAACTCCTTGATAGTGCAGGTCTATTCCTGTATATATGGCGTTATATCTGATTTCGCTGTAAGTTGGAACGTTCGTTTTCCACTTAGCTGGATCATTCCCAATTAAGTAATTGATCTTGCCCAATAATGCTGTTTTACTTGTAATACGCTGTTGAGGGTTAGCACCCAGGAAGCGCAAGCGTACTATACTTGAATGATCTGAAGCTGAATTGAACTGCAGGCTAGTCTTCACATGAGGAGAATTCTGTGCAAGCCTATCAGAAGTCCTATGTATGCTTGCACTTTTCACTTTGCCCAAGTTGTCTTTCGTCCTGCTAAGGCTACCATTGTCTGTGAGCGCAAAGACGACTTCAGATTGCGAAAAATAGAGCATTCCACCAGGAGAATGAGCCATAAAATCCACAGAAGAATCTGCCTGCCCAATGTTAGGCTCAAAGGAGAGAGGCAACTCGCTATAAGTGGCAAGCTCAGGTTTACTCGCAACGGACGACGTAGAGGCTGAAGATCCTGCATTGGCATGATGCGCATCGACAAGCGGAGAGGAGTTAGAAGGTGAAGGAGGAAAATCAGCGTTGAGAGAAGAGCCAGGCGAAGCCGAGGCAGGCGCTACACCCGATATGCTAACAAGCATCGGGAGGATGACAAGGAGGTTCAGTAAGAAGCGGTAGCGCGGCTTACGCTTGGCGAGCATTTGCAGAAAGCCGTTGGCACTGTGACGAGTAGAAGGAGTCATACACCCAGTTGCGGTAAACTCTGATTTTACTTCCCAACCTGAGGAGTGAAAGTCAGTCGCATATGGAGTGGAGTTGCGTGCACGTGCATTCCTAGAATGGATGTCGAGGTCGTGGCGAAAGTTGCGGTACATGCGTCTTTCCTTCCTTTCGTACTTTTCGTTTCTTTATGATGATAACGCCATAATATAATTGGGTGGTCACGCCACCGCTAAGGAGCTCGTTAGATGTGATCACGGCCGACGGCTTAGTGTAAATCCGTCCTCTAAATTAACTGGCGGGAACTATACACGGGAGAAGATGCGGAGAAGACCACCTTTCCTAATACAAGGAGATAAGGAGACAAAAAGATAGGGAACGAGTAAGAGCAGCAGGCGAGCGAAGCTTCAGTAGATAGGCACAACAGACCAAGAGGCCAGGAGCCACACATAGCTAAATCGTCTACTCTCTATACGAGTGTAGACAAGAAACCGTGAGCGGGTGTCCTGGAATATCCGTCTCGGATATGCGTCTGTCGGAAGAAACAGAATGATTAGCCACCACTAGTACTTTCGTCAGGTGCAGGATAACCTCAAAGTAATGCACAAGTCAATAGTACTAAAGTACCTTTGACAAAAAGTACAATTTTAGACCTGTGAAGAGTAGAGGGCTACATGCCTCAGCATGCCTCATCTCTACCTAAAGCCTGGACGTTTGTAGCTTGGAGGACACTGTACTAATGCAAGATAGAAGTTGTAGAGGGCTTGACTATCGCACTAGAGTCAACGTGACCCGGAACTCACATAGCGATAGAAGGTGCTCTTCGAAATGTTGAGCGTAGCCAATATGTCCTCTATTGAATTGCTTTTGTCAGCATACAACCCCAGTAGCATCTTGATCTTCTTTTCGTCAAGCCGCCGAGGCCTGCCGCCCTGTCTGCCCCTAGCACGTGCGGCCTGAAGGCCCGCCTGGGTGCGCTCACGTATAAGATCGCGCTCGAACTCTGCTAGCGCCCCAAAGACATGGAATATGAGCTTGCCCCCAGAGGTCGTGGTATCTATCTGTTCGGTGAGGCTCCTGAAGCCTATCCGCCGTTCGTTGAGAGCGGTCACCGTTTCTATAAGGTGCTTGAGCGATCTACCTAAGCGGTCGAGCCTCCACACCACAATGGTATCGCCCTCCCGCATGAACTCTAGGGCTTCTGAAAGCCCCTTACGCTCTTGCTTGGCACCACTTATGGTATCAGTGAAGATGCGACCGCACCCCGCCTTGTTGAGGGCGTCAAGCTGCAGATCAAGGGTCTGCTCCTGGGTTGATACTCGCGCGTAACCTACTAACATGCTCATGTAAACAGGGTATCAGAAGTCTTCGGAGAATGCAACAAAAGACACGTTGATTGTGGTACGACTTTCGAGACACGCTACGATGCCCCGGGAGGCACGAAGAAAGGTGAAGCCGTATGATGTGTCATGAGAGTGTCAAAAAGGGAGGTTTTCGGCACCGTACTCCAAGATGCTAGAGATCAAGTAGATGGTCGGGCAGCTTTCATCTCCAAAATTGAACGGGAAGATTGGCCCCACGGCCTCCAGCACCCTCGCTACAGCCCTCCCCGCTTCGCTCACGCCGAATTCCTGAGATGCATGCTGTATTTAGTCGAGGTATGCCTTCAGATTTGCAAATATACTCTATACTTGGTCTATGTCGGCCCCTATGCTTGCCACAAAACTCTATATCCCCCCACCGCGACCCGATGCTGTCCCCCGCCCGCGCCTCATTGAGCGGCTGAACGAGGGTATGCGCCGCAAACTGACCCTCATCTGTGCCCCTGCAGGCTTTGGCAAGACCACCTTGGTCAGCGCCTGGGTCGCCGGTTTGCACGTTAGCGACCGGCAGGTGGCATGGCTGTCGCTTGACGAAGGAGACAATGACCCCGTACGCTTCCTGACTTACCTCGTAGCCTCTTTACGGACGCTTTCGCCAGGTCTTGGACAAGGGATGCTGGCAGTGCTCCAGGCCCCTCAGGCCTCTCAGCCACCATCGACCGAATCAGTTCTGACTGATCTGATCAATGAAATGGCCACTATCCCCAATATCCCTGACAATTTCGTAATGGTGCTTGACGATTACCACGTTATAGATGCCGAACCTATTGATAGGGCCCTCACATTTCTGATCGAGCACCTACCGCCACAGATGCACCTGGTCATCGCCACCCGTGAGGATCCACAGCTACCCCTTGCACGGTTCCGCGCCCGAAACCAGTTGACCGAGCTCCGCGCCCAAGACTTGCGTTTCACGCCTTCAGAAGCCGCCGGATTTCTCAACCAGGTCATGGCCCTGGACCTCTCAGCGGAAGACATCGATGCGCTGGAAAACCGCACCGAGGGCTGGATTGCCGGCTTGCAACTGGCCGCTCTGGCGCTTCGCGATCACAGTGACCACACCGGGTTCATCCGCACCTTTACGGGTAGCAGCCGCTTTATAATAGATTACCTTGCTGAAGAAGTGCTTGGGCGCCAGTCTGAAGAGGTCCGCGCTTTCCTGTTGCGGACCTCTATTCTTGAGCGAATGTGCGCCTCGTTATGTGATGAGGTGCTCAACCGAAACAGTGAAGTTGCACGGCCGGCCGGCTCACCACAACTAATGTCGTCGCAGGCAATGCTGGAAAAGCTGGATAGGTCGAACCTGTTCATTGTGCCGCTGGACAACGAGCGACGCTGGTACCGCTATCACCATCTCTTCGCTGATTTGCTACGGCAGCGGCTTCTTCAAAGTACCAGCTCGTCCGCGGGGGATGGGGTGGACCGCGTGGCCGAGCTCCACATTCGTGCCAGCCGGTGGTATGAAGACAATGGCCTGGAGATAGAAGCTTTTCACCATGCTGCGGCTGCCAATGACGTTGAGCGCGCCGAGCGCCTCATCCAGGGAAAGGGGATGCCCCTGTATTTTCGAGGCACTGTGGCCCCAGTACTGAGCTGGATCGAGTCGCTCCCCAGGGCGGTCCTGGATGCCACGCCCTCGTTATGGGTGATAGCTGCTTCGGCGCAGTTGCAGGTTGACTATACCGCCGTCGAAGAGAAGCTCCAAGCTGCTGAAGCTGCTCTACAAGGTGCCTTGCAAGGCATGGAACCGGACAGCAGGACTCGTGACATTATAGGACGCATTGCCTCCATGCGGGCTACGGTGGCTGTCGTTGACCATGATGTAGAAGCCATCGTTGCCCAGTCGCTTCGTGCCCTGGAGTATTTGCACCCCAACAACCTGCCACTGCGCACGGCCACTACCTGGTCGCTGGGGCATGCCTATCAGCTCCAGGGAAACCGTGCCGCGGCCAGTCAGGCCTATGCCGAAGTTATATCAATCAGCAAGTCGCTGGGGCATTCCGTGTATACCATAGCGGCGACAAGCAATCTGGGTCAGGTACAGGAAACAGAAAACCGGCTCCATTTGGCGGCCGAGACCTACAAGCGCGTCCTGCAAATGGCAGGTGAGCCACCGCAGCCGATTAACTGCAATTCGCATCTTGGGCTGGCACGTATCTACTACCAGTGGAACGACCTGGAGGCCGCTGAGCAGCAGGGGCAACTATGCCTCCAGCAGACCCTGCATTTACCTACAGAAACCGTCGACACGGTTGCCTCGTCGGAGGTGTTGCTCGCCCGCCTGAGGCTTGTACACGGAGACGTGGCAGGCGCAACTGCTATATTAGCGAGGGCCGAGGCGTTCGTGCGCCGCAATAACTTCGTGTTTCGGATGCCTGACGTTGTTGGCGCACAGGTGCTAACTTTGCTCCGCCAGGGCAATCTGGCGAAGGCCGACCATCTCGCACAGACGCACAATCTCCCCTTGAGCCGGGCTCGCGTACACCTGGCTCAAGGCGATCCGGCCGCTGCCATGTCGCTGCTAGAGCCATTGCGGGATGAGGCCGAGGCAAAGAGTTGGGCGGATGAACAGCTCAACGTGATGGTGCTCCAGGCGGTCGCGCTCCGTGCTCATGGTGAAATGGCTAAGGCGGTGCAGCTGCTGGGTGAGGCACTTGCGCTGGCAGAACCAGAAGGCTTCATCCGTATCTTCGTCGACGAAGGGTTGTCGATGGCACAACTATTATCCGAAGCAGCCGCTCATGGGCTGATGACGGAGTATATGGGTAAGTTGCTGACGGTACTTGAGGCTGAGCTTGAAGGTGAGAGGCCCAGGAGCGAGGGCAAATCGTATCTGCGCCCCGGGGCCCTTGCCCTGCCCCTCGTCGAGCCGCTGAGTGAGCGAGAACTTGAAGTGCTGCGGCTGCTCAGGACCGACTTGAATGGTCCTGAAGTTGCCGGCGAACTGATGGTGTCCCTCAACACCATGCGTACTCACACCAAAAACATTTACAACAAGCTCGGAGTGAACAACCGTCGGGCGGCCGTGCGCCGGGCAGAAGAACTCCATTTGTTGTAACTAACACCCAACTACCACCCCTCAATCCCAGCCCTGGCAGGTTTGTATTCCACCTGCCGGGGCTTCTTGTTTTCCCACAGCACCCCTCATACCTCCCACAACAGCTCGATCAATAAATCACCACATCGATCATTAGATGTGGTGACGCATCATCACCACGTTAGTTTGTATGCTCTGGTGGAAGGAAAGAAATCAGGGTTCCCGGCAACGACCAGGGAACGACAAGGGAACGCCAGGGAACGCAACCACGAGGAGGTATGCACTATGAGGGAAATGCACGAGGCGCAGAATGCATAAGCCATACGGATCGACTGAGGATCACCACGAACCCGGACTTTATGAAATTCGCATCAAGGGACACCTTGACGACAGGTGGGCCGCCTGGTTTGGAGGCCTGACCGTCACTTTAGACGACAACGGTGATACGCTCTTAGCTGGCCCCGTGGCCGATCAGGCCGCGTTGCATGGACTGCTGAGAAAAGTACGTGATTTAGGACTGCCATTGGTCTCGGTCAATTACGTTCAACCCGGCCAGACAGATGATACGTCAGGTGTCAAACAGTGAATTGGGACAAGCTGTCATACAAGCTGCTTGGAAAGGAGATATGTCTCTGATAGATTTCTGACCCGTTTCAGTGCCCAGGAACAGTATGGGCAACCGGCGGCCTACGCAAGTTCATTAAATTGGACTTCTCAATATTCGAACCAGTCACAAGGAGAAAAACGATGATTACCAAAGAAGAAATGAATTCAACCAACATTTTCAACCCCACTCAAGGAGAGCCTACGCCTAACTCACCCAAGCGCCTCGCGAGAATCGCCGGCATCTTCTATCTGCTCGTCGCCATCTTCGGCGGCTTTGCCCAGGCCTTTGTGTATCCCAAGATCTATGTCGCCGGTGATGCGGCGGCCACCGCTGGGAACCTCCTCGCGAACTCCGGACTTGTTCGCGCCGGCGTCGTCTCTGACCTGATCCAGGCGACGGCGTGGGTCTTCGTCGCGATGACCCTCTACCTGCTGTTCAAGCACGTGAACAAGGGTGTAGCGGGCGCAATGATAGTCTTCGCCGCAATCGGGGCCGGCATTACGTGCCTCAACGCGGGCTTCGAGTTTGAGGCTTTGAGGGTCGCAACGGGTGCGGCCAACCTATCCGCTTTCGGCACCGTGGGTTCGAATTCCCTGGCCCTGCTTCTGGTCGACGCTCACCACTATGGACTCTTTATAGCGCAGATTTTCTTTGGTCTGTGGCTTGTGCCGATGGGGTATCTGGCCTACAAGTCGGGGTGGTTCCCCAAGGCGCTGGGCATCGTGCTGATCGTGAGCTGCGTCTCTTATCTCGTGGACTTGCTAGCGGCGTTCCTGGCCCCTGAGGTGAGCGTACAGATCCACGGTTTCCTGTCGATACCGCCGACGATCGCGGAGCCCTGGATGCTCGGATACCTGCTCCTGATCGGTGTGAGGAGCGTGAAGCCGGCCAAGCACGTCCTCCCTGCAGCGATTGCGATGCCTGGCACTCAAGCCTGAGGCGACCGGCTGAAACCTCAGGTGCCGGCCGACTGGCAGCACCAGGATTGTGATGAAGCGGTATATAGAACTTTGGTCTTATGTACCGCTTCCTATAGTGGAAGTCAGTTCAAGGAGTAAACTAATGAAAGCAATTGTAGGTACGCAATACGGATCACCTGAAGTACTTCAGGTCCAGGAGATAGCCAATCCTACCCCAAAGGACAATGAAGGACTGGTAAAGGTTCACGCAGTCTCTGTTAATGCAGCGGACTTCCATTCCCTGAGCGGTAAGCCGTTCCTTATGCACCTGATGGGCTACAGGTTTCTAAAGGCCAAGAACACGATACTCGGAGCTGCCATCGCAGGGCAGGTTGAAGCAGTTGGCGGAAACGTCAAGCAGTTTCAGCAGGGTGATGAGGTGTTCGGGGACTTATCCGGGTCGGGCTTGGGCGGTTTTGCCGAGTTTGCGGCTATGTACATGCTGTTGCAGCTGCATTGGTGTTGAAACCCACCAATATGACATTCGAGCAAGCAGGGGTTGTACGAGATTCGGCCAACACATAGTCTGGAACAAAAAGGAGTATACAAAGTGAACACACATATCAACACAACCATCGGGACGCCGAACGCCGAAGCATCAGCCACACGCAATATCCCCATGAGCGAGATCCCTGTGCTGGGACAGCCGGGCATGTTGCTCAGGATCGAGGGGTTCGTCTTATTAGCTGGTTCGCTGATGCTGTATGCACAGAACCGGGGTGAGTGGTGGGTCTTCCTCACCCTGCTTCTTGCGCCAGACGTCTCGATGCTGGGCTACCTGAGGGGGCCGGTAATGGGCGCGGCACTATATAACCTGTTCCACAACTATCTGCCGCCCGCAGCTCTCGCCGCGTTTGGCGTGTTGAGCGGCAACCAGTTGCTGGTGTTGATGGCGCTCATCTGGCTCGCACACATCGGCATGGACCGCCTGCTAGGTTACGGTCTGAAGTATTCCAGTGGCTTCAAGGATACCCATATCGGACGCAGTTAATTACACCACCATCGGTGTAACCCGTTCTGACTGCTCTCTCAACGAAATTATCAAACTTGAGCGCCAACCTTCACGAGGGCCTCTCTACCCACGGCGGCACTTGACCTGGACGTCGAGCGGTTGCTCGATGACGCGGACGCCAAACGCTCTTGTGCTCCACCCGCCGGAAGCGCTGCGCGACCCGCTCGTGGACCTCCGGCAGGGCCGCGGACCAGCTCTAGAGTGCCGCGACCTCGTCTGTGACCGCCCGATCAACTGCAACTGCCATCATATCGCTCCCTCCTGTACGCGGAGGGAGCCTAATCGGGCGTGACGTGGTGCTGTAGGGGCTAAAACACCTCGTTGAACAATTCAGATTATCGGGCTATTTACAAACCTAGTGACCACGCAGAGCTGAATCTAAGAGACTGTCTGAAAACCAGCTAAAAACGAGACAGTCGGGCAGCTCCTAGGCCAAAATCAAGCCCTATCCACGGCCTGAGAAGACAGGATCGACGCTTGAGGCTGCCAGCAGGAAGACACGTGACAGCCCAACGCAGGCGGTTGGGGATTATTCAACGCAGCATAGTCATGAACCTTGTACAAGTATCCAACCTCCCGTATAGTGGTACCAACTACTACCACAACATCCCCAACAATCACCAACACATAGGAACGAGAAAGGGTAAAGGCACAGGCATCGCGCGCACGACCTCCCGAGTGGATGGAGACAGACTGGCCCTCACGTCTAACGCTAATGAAGAGGGCTCAATTGTGGTAGGCACTCCTGCCCTGCTCGCCGCCAAGCTCAATGTCCCGCCTGCACGTGCTCAACTGGTAGTCCGGCTGCGGCTGTTCGAGCGTCTGGAGGTCGGCCTCCGGGGCAAACTGACGCTGATTGCGGCACCGGCAGGCTTCGGCAAAACGACCTTGCTGAGTGCATGGCGCACAACAGCAGCCGGCAGCGACGTGCCGTTCGCCTGGATATCCCTCGACTCTGGAGATAATGATCCGCTCCTGTTTTGGAGATATGTCCTCTCCGCCATTGACACGGTGGCACCGGGAGCCACCACGTCCGCCATGACTTTGCTCCAATCTCCGCAGGCACCAGCATACGAAACTGTTCTGACTGCGCTGCTCAATAATGTTGCCACTACCCCGAATATCCCGGAGAATTTCGTCCTTGTCCTTGACGACTACCACGTTATTGATGACCCGGCTGTTGGCCAGGCCCTGACGTTCTTGCTTGAGCACCTACCGCCGCGAATGCACCTGGTCATCATCACTCGTGAGGATCCACAGCTGCCCCTTGCACGGCTTCGCGCTCGAAACCAGTTGACCGAGCTGCGCGCGCAGGACTTGCGTTTCACCCCCTCTGAAGCCGCCGGATTTCTCAACCAGATCATGGGCCTGGACCTCTCAGCGGAAGACATCGATGCGCTGGAAAACCGCACCGAGGGCTGGATTGCCGGCTTGCAACTGGCCGCTCTGGCGCTTCGCGATCACAGTGACCACACCGGGTTCATCCGCACCTTCACGGGCAGCAGCCGCTTCATAATAGATTACCTGGCCGAAGAAGTGCTTGAGCGCCAGAGCGAAGAGGTCCGGGCTTTTCTGTTGCGGACCTCTATTCTGGAGCGAATGTGCGCCTCGTTATGCGCTGCCGTAGTTGGAGATGAGTCGCCGCAAGCAGCAACCCAGGCTCAGGAAATTCTGGAGAAGTTGGAGAAGTCCAACCTGTTCATAGTCCCCCTGGATAACGAGAGGCGCTGGTATCGTTATCATCACCTCTTTGCCGATTTGCTACGGCAGCGGCTACAGCAGAGCCTGCACCACAGCACCCGAAATCCAACCTCATCTAATATGGACGGAAGAGAGAGCGTTGCGGAGCTACACGTACGCGCCAGCCGATGGTACGAAGGCAACGGTCTTGAGCTGGAAGCATTTCAACATGCCGCGGCCGCCGGTGATGTGGAACGGGCCGAGCGCCTCATAGAGGGAAAGGGTGTGCCCCTGCACTTTCGTGGCGCGGGTGTCCCGGTTGTAAAGTGGCTGGGGTCGCTGCATGAGCAAGTGCTGAACGCCAGGCCCTCGCTGTGGGTGACCTATGCCTCTGCACTGATGATGTCGGGCCAGCATACCGCCGTTGAGGAGAAACTCCTGGCCGGGGAAGCCGCTTTGCAAGGCATCCTTAACGATTTCGAGCCGGACGTCAAGGGCGACACAACCCGCGACCTCATAGGCCGAATTGCCTCCCTGCGGGCCACTGTAGCTGTCAATCAGCACGATGTAGAAGCCCTTCTTGCCCAGTCGCTTCGTGCCCTTGAGTTTCTTCACCCCGACAACTTGCCTCTCCGTACTGCCGCTAACTTTACACTGGGACATGCCTATCAGCTCAAGGGAGACCGTGCCGCGGCTACTCAGGCCTATACCGAGGTCATTTCTATTAGTAAGTCGTTTGGACCTTCTATCTACACAACAGCGGCTACCCTCTGCCTGGGTCAGATACAGGAAGTGGACAACCATCTCCATCTTGCTGCCGAGACATATCGGCGCGTCATCCTCCTGGCAGGCGATCCGCCGCGGCCTATTGCGTGCGAAGCGCATCTTGGGCTGGCTCGCATTTATTACCAATGGAACGATCTGACTGCCGCTGAACAGCATGGGCAACAATGCGTCGAATTGACAGGGCAAATGGACAGTGTCGACACCGTGGCGGCTTGCGGGGTGTTGCTCGCCCGCCTGAGGCTTGCCTGGGGAGATTTTCCCGGCGCAACTGCTCTATTGGCCCAGGCCGAGCACTTCGTGCGCACACATAACTTCGTCTTTCGGATGCTCGATGTTATAGCCGCACAGGTGCTAACATTGGTCCGTCAGGGCAACCTATCGGCGGCTGCGCATCTGGCTGAGACGCACAATCTCCCGCTGAGCCAGGCCCGTGTACACATGGCTCAAGGCGACCCGGGCATAGCACTCGCGCTGCTAGAGCCATTGCGAGATGAGGCAGAGGCAAAGAGTTGGGCGGACGAGAGACTCAAAGTTATGGTTCTACAAGCGACGGCGCTCTATATATGTGGCAACAAGGACAAGGCTGTGCAGGTGTTAGGCGAAGCGCTGGCTCTTGCCGAGCCTGGCGGCTTCATCCGTATCTTCATCGACGAGGGTACTCCCATGTGCCAATTAATGTCCGAAGCTGCGGCTCGCGGGATCATGCCGGACTATATCAGCAAGTTGCTGGGAGCATTGGAAGCCAAGAAACCAGGATTAGGTAGTGAAGGACCAAATCTAAAATCCGCACAGCCCCTTATCGAGCCATTGAGCCAACGCGAGTTAGAAATCCTGCAACTCATTACCAGGGGATTCTCGAACCACGAGATTAGCCAGCGGCTTTTCCTCGCCTTGAGCACCGTCAAAGGGCATAACCGGATTATCTTCAGCAAACTACAGGTCCAAAGGCGCACCGAAGCGGTAGCACGTGCACGCGAGTTAGGTTTGTTGTAAATGTCTATATCGACCCGATGGCGATTTCCGGCAGTACTAGTGGTTATTGGCTTGCTTTTGTTGAGCTTATTGAGTGCCTGCGGCGGGAACGAGACACCCTCGACGGGCACCGGGGTTGCGCCAACCAATACGATCGGCGCCATGCCTGCGACTCCGGGTACAAGCGACGGCGGGAGCCATGCCGCCTTCAAGTTTGATCCCACTGAGTATAAGAAAAACGCTATCGAGCCTGGCGCCCAGTTGCGCGTCTCCAGTTGGGGTGATGCCTCGGAACAGCAGGTGACCCGCGACTCTCTAGCGCGCTTCAACGAGGTCTATCCCGACGTCAATGTCAACTATGAACCACAACCGTCCGACTACGGGACCAAGCTTCTGGCCCAGATCAACAGCAACACGCAGCCCGACGTATTCTACCTGGACGTGGATCTGCCCTACCAACTCATTCCATATAACGTGCTATTGGACCTCACTCCTGCCCTGACGAAGGTCGGCCGCAGCAAGGACGATTACTTCTCCAGTCTCACCGCGGTCTTCCTTGGCAAGGACGGTAAGGTTTACGGCTTGCCCAAAGACTTCACCAGTACGGCCCTCTTCTACAACACTGACCTGGTCAAGACCCCGCCGAAACCCGGCTGGAACCAGGACGACTTCACCGCCTGGGTCAAAGAGAACTCAACCGGCAGCGGCCAGACGCGGGTCTTCGGCTTCGCGAGCGATCCTGTGTTCTTCCCCTACTGGGGCAACTTCGTCCTCGCGAACGGTGCCAACGTCATCGACACCAACAACGGCAAGTGTGCAATCAACAGTGTCGAAGGAGCGTCCACTCTTGACTGGCTCTATGGCCTGTACCAAGATAAGTTCATCACGCTTTCTTCGGATGTCAGCGCCGCCTGGGAGGGCGAAGCCTTCGCCAGGAAGCGAGCGGCCAGCATCGTTGTGGGCGGCTGGGTCAATCCCTTCTTGAATGACCCCAATTCGGGCTTCAACGTGCATTATGATGCGGTCCCACTGCCACTCGGTAAGACCGGGGTCAAGACCACCATGCTGGGCTTCGCAGGGTGGGGCGCATCGGCGAAGAGCAAGTATCCCATGGCCGCTGCCGCGCTCGTGCTATTCCTCACCAGCCGCGAGAACGAAGACGCGATCTTGCAGACAGGGTTTGCCTTGCCCTCGCTCAAGGGCTTCGATAACGATCCCTTCTTCCAGGGTTCCAGCACGCTGAGCAAGGTCTCCAGGGTACTCTATGATGGGGCGAGTTATGGCGTTCCTGGCGTGTGGGGTGGTGCGTCCAACCCACAGATCCAGAAGGCCCTCAACGATGCGGGCGAGCGCGTCTTCCGAGGCATGCAGACCGGGCAGGAGGCGCTCGACCAGGCGTGCCAGGAGATTGACGCAGCGCTCGCCGCGCACTAACCCACCAGTGAACCTGTCCAAAGTGTGCCAGGCCTGTTTTCCCGCCGAATAGTACAATCGTTTCAACCGTCCGGCGAACGACGTTTGATGCCGGAGCGAGAATTAGAAATCACCAAGAAGGAGTATAGTGGCTACAAAGGTGCAAGCTGGCCCGGTACCGCGCTCGTCCAGGATGAACCGTAAGACGCGGGAGGCTCTAACCGGCTTGCTCTTTGTGTCGCCCTGGATTATCTCCGCGCTCGTCTTCACTTTCGGAGCGATGGCGTACGTAACGCAGCGATCCTGACCCTCCGTGCTCCCGCAGCAAACTTCATGCTAGCCCTACTCGTGGTTACCCTTTACGTCCTGTCGGTCTTTGTTGCCATCGTATTTGCCCTGGCCTTTACAGCTTTCGTATCTCTGTTGGTGCAGCACTATCTCTATCTGCGGGCCCCTGTCCTTGCCAACTTCCTTCCACTTCCTGGCGAAGACGCAGAGCAGGCTACGGGCGAAGAGAACGAGGCGCATTATTAGCTTCACCAAAGAGGCGCCGGCTCAAGTTTGGCATATCTTCTATAATTGACCTATGGTTCTGCCCGTTTTAGCCACGAAACTCTATATCCCCTTACCTCCTTCCAAGGTGGTAGCGCGTCCCCGACTCGTCGAGCGGCTTAATGAGGGTCAACGGCGCAGCCTTACCCTCATCTCTGCCCCTGCGGGCTTCGGCAAGAGCACTCTGGTCAGCGAGTGGGTAGCTGGCTGCAATCGTCCTGTCGCCTGGCTCTCACTGGATGAAGGGGATAGCGACCCGGCACGCTTTCTAACCTACTTCGTCGCGGCTTTACAGACAGTTGTGGCGAATATCGGGGAAGGGATATTGAGTATACTCCGAGCCCCTCAGCCTCCCCCGGCCCAGGTAATTCTGACTGCTCTGGTCAATGAGATCGCCGTTATTCCGCACAAGCTCGTCCTTGTCCTCGATGATTACCACCTCATTGATTCCCCAGCCGTTGACGATGCTCTCACCTTTCTGTTGGAGCACTTGCCCACACAGATGCATCTGGTCATCACCACGCGTGAGGACCTGCAGATACCCCTGGCAAGGCTGCGCAGCAGGGGGCTGTTGACCGAGCTGCGCGCCAGCGACTTGCGTTTTACCCCTTCTGAAGCCGCTGGATTTCTCAACGAGGCGATGGGCTTAAATCTCGCGGCGGAAGATATCGACGCCCTGGAAACCCGCACGGAAGGGTGGATTGCCGGCTTGCAGCTAGCCGCAATAGCAATCCAGGGCCATCAGGATGTTTCCGGGTTCATCCGGGCGTTCGCTGGCGACAACCGCTACATTGTGGACTATCTGGTCGAGGAAGTCTTGCAGAGTCAGCCCGAAACTGTTCGCCGCTTCCTGCTCCAAACCTCCATACTCGACCGGTTGAATGGCCCCCTGTGCGACGCCGTCACAGGCCAGGATGGAAGCAGCACACGGTTAGAGGTCCTGGAGCGAGGCAACTTCTTTGTCGTTCCATTGGATGATAAGCGGCACTGGTACCGTTATCATCACCTCTTTGCCGAGGTTCTCTATGCGCGTTTGATTGCGGAGCAGCCCGATATAGTATCCGCTTTGCATCAGCACGCAAGCGAGTGGTACGAGCATCATGGTTCCGCTGCTGATGCCATTCGTCACGCACTCGCCGCCGGGGATTTCGAGCGAGCGGCGGACCTGATCGAGCTGGCAGTGCCAGCCATGTTTAGCGGTAGGCAGGAGGCCATGGTGCTCGGCTGGTTCAGGGCACTACCCGACCAGGTGGTCCAGATGCGACCCGTTCTCAGCGCCGACTATGCCCATGCGTTACTGGCCAACGGCGAGCTCGATGCCGTTGAGGCTCGATTGCGGGACGCCGAACGGTGGATGGACCAGAGCGTAGACACGCCAGACATCCCGGCGGACTTGGGTGCGCGACCGGGATCGCAAGCCCTGGCGGCTGGGATGATCGTCGTGGACGAAGAGGCGTTTCGCCGTCTCCCGGGTACGATCGCGCTTGCCCGTGCCAGATATACTTTTGCTCTGGGCGATGTGCCCGGCATTATCAAATACGCCCTGCGGGTGCTCGACCTCGTACCCGTGGACGACCATTTCTCGCGGGGAGCGGCAGCGGCGTTCCTGGGTCTCGCATCCTGGCTGAGCGGGGATCTCGAGGCAGCGCACCGCTCTTATGCCGATGGCATGTCTCAATTGCAAATGGCCGGGCGCACCTCTGACGCAATCAACGGCGCAATCGCCCTGGCCGATATACGCATTGCGCAAGGTCATCTCCACGAGGCAATGCGCACATACGAGCGTGGATTGCAGTTGGCGACGGCAGGGTTCCCGGCAGCCAGGGTTCCCGCAGCGAAGCGGCAGGGAGCCAGGGAGCAGACGGCACTCGGCCAGTATGCCTTGCGTGGAACGGCAGACATGTACGTGGGGATGAGCGAGCTCCTGCGTGAGCGTAACGAACTGGATGCGGCCACGCAGCACCTGCTGAGAAGCAAGCAGTTGGGTGAACTCATTGGGTTACCGCAAAACCGGTATCGCTGGCACGTCGCCATGTCTCGAATACGGGAGGCCCAGGGAGATTTGGACGGCGCTGTTGACTTGCTTGGAGAGGCAGAGCGCCTCTACATGAGTGGCTTGGCCCCAAATGTACGCCCAATAGCGGCGCTCCGGGCACGGGTGTGGGTCGCGCAGGGGAGGTTGGGGGAAGCCCTGGACTGGACGCGTGAGCGGAGACTGTCGGTTGAGGATGATCTCAGCTACCTGCGCGAGTTCGAGCACATCACGCTGGCGAGACTGCTCCTGGCCCGCTATAAGAGCGATCATGGCGACCGTGCAGACGGCTCCCTTCATGAGGTAATGGGCCTCCTCGAGCGCCTCCTGCAAGCAGCGGAAGCAGGAGAGAGGACGGGAAGCGTCATCGAAATCCTGGTGCTGCAGGTGCTCGCCCACGAGACCCAAGGCGACATCTCTGCTGCTCTCGGGGCGCTGCAGCGGGCCCTGACACTGGCTGAGCCGGAGGGCTACGTCCGGCTGTTTGTTGATGAAGGCATGCCAATGGCGATCCTGCTGGAAGAGGCCGCGAAACGCTGGCCCGCCCATAGATATGTCCGTCGACTACTGGCAGCTTTGGGGGCGGCTAGGGAGGCTGGCCAACCTGCAGGAGCTGAGGACGGAGCGCCAGTCAAACAGGGTTCGATCGAGCCACTGAGCGAACGTGAGCTTGAAGTGCTGCGGCTGCTCAGAACCGAATTGACAGGACCGGAAATCGCCCGTGAACTCACAGTGTCCCTGCACACCGTGCGTACTCACACCAGTAACATTTACAGCAAGCTTGGGGTGGACAAGCGCCAGGCGGCCGTTCGCCGCGCTGAGGATCTCGGTTTGTTCTAACATACACGCAACCACCACACGTAGCCCCGGCAGGTATATCGTACCACCTGCCGGGGCTTTCTATTGCCCTCGCAGCCTGCAGGCTAATAGATCAACACATCAGTCATTACATGTAGTGATGCTCTCTCATTACATTGGTTTGTATGCTCTGGTGGAAGGCAAGAAGCCAGCGTTCCCCACAACGCCAGGGAATGCAACCACCAAGAGCATCAACTGTCCCAGAGGGAACCCTCACATGAGGAAAATGCGGGAGGCGCAGAATGAGTGAAACATACACAACACCTGAGGATTACGAGGATCTATACGAGCCTGGACCCTATGAGATACGTATCAAGGGACACCTTGACGATAGGCGGGCTGTTTCGTTCGAGGGCCTGACCCTTACGCGAGAAGGCAGTGGCAATACGCTCCTGGTTGGCCCGGTTATAGATCAGGCCGCGTTGCATGGATTGCTGAGAAAAGTGCGTGACTTAGGTATGCCATTGATCTCGGTTATTCGCGTTAGATCCGGCCAGGCAGACGCGTAAGATGCCAAACACAGAGTTGAGACAGCCTGCTCAAAAAGGAGAGTTGCAATGATAAGTTTGTAGTCCGCTTCAAACCAGGAACAGGGGAACAGGATCGGCGACCAAAGTTCTATACAAGCTCAATTCCGTGGAGCTTGTCACTACCAAAACCAGTTAGACAAGTCACAAAGGAGAAAAACGATGGCTACCATATCTACCATAGCTACCAACGAAGAACTGAACACACACAGAACAACCGCACGAAGACGAGGAGTCCCCATGACCTCACTGAGGAAGACCTCACTCGTTGCGGGCGTGTGCTACCTACTCACTTTCGTCTCAATCCCAGCCCCATTTGTTCTCTATGCCGCTGTGCGCGCTCCGAACTTCATCGTCGGTGCCGGCCCGGACACTCCCGTGTTCGTGGGCGCCATCCTGGAGATCATCGTGGCCCTCTGCGGTATCGGCACGGCCGTAGCGCTCTACCCTGTGGTCAAGCGACAAGGACAAGGGCGCGCACTGGGCTTCGTCGCATCGCGCACTCTGGAAGGCACCTTGCTCATGGCCGGCATCGTCACCCTCCTGTCGATCGTGACCTTGCGGCAGGCAGGGGTAGGAGCCGCTGGGTTGGTCACCGGCCAGGCGCTTGCTGCCCAGTACTCCTGGATGTTCCACTTGAGCGGGAGCCTCATCCCAAGTCTGAACGCTGTTCTGCTCGGGTCCCTGCTCTACCAGTCGCGCCTGGTGCCACGAGCTCTTCCTGTGTTGGGGTTCATCGGAGCGGCTCTGCTCCTCGCTGTTTGGTTTGCCGTCCTGTTCGGGCTCATCGGAGCGGTGTCCGCGCCGACAGCTGTCGCCGGCATCACGATTGCGGCGTGGGAGTTCGCGCTCGGCGTCTACCTGACCTTCCGGGGCTTCAAGCCGTCCCCCATCACGGCTGACATGTAGAGCGCTTCCTTCTCGCTGTACACCACCTGGCAGGGTAAGCCCCCTATCCTGCAGCCCGCAGCCGAGTAAAGGTCGCTGAAAACTGCATGGAGTAGACAGGCGGCATACTGCCGCCTGTCTCATTGGTTACACGCATTAGGCGCCACAGGCCTATAAGGCCGACGGGTAAGAAGCTCAATTCCATGAAGCTCGTCAGTACCAAAACTAATCCGAATAGTCAAAGGGAGAAAAAACGATGGCTACCAGAGAAGAAGCGAACTCAACCATAATCCCCGGGCCCACTGAAGGTGTGACCAACATGAAATCACCGAAGTTCCTCGCGAGAATCGCCGGCGTCTTCTACCTGATCGTCGGCATAACAGGCGGCTTTTCCGAAGGGTATGTGGATCCCAGTATCTATGTCGGCGGCGACGCAGCCGCCACGGCTGGGAACGTACTCGCGAACCCCGAACTTGTGCGCATCGGTGTTTTCGCCCACCTGGTGGATGCGACATTCTTTGTCCTAATGGCCTTGACCCTCTACCAACTGCTCAAACATGTGAACAAGGGGGTGGCGAGGTCGATGCTAGTCTTCGTTGCACTCGCGGTCGGGATCATTGCTCTCAATGCGGTCTTCCTGTTTGAGGGCTTGCAGGTCGCAACTCATAGCTCTTATGCGGCCGCCTTCGGCACCGCGGGTTCGAATGCCCTGGTGTTGCTCTTGCTAGACATCCAGCACTTCGGGACCCTGATCGCGCAGATCTTCTTTGGTCTATGGCTGGCGCCCATGGGGTATCTAGCTTACAAGTCAGGGTGGTTCCCCAAAGCACTCGGTATCGTGCTGGTCTTGGCCACCGCATCTTACGTACTTGACACGTGCGCGGCGTTCCTGGTTCCCGCCTTTGAAAAAGAGATGCATCTCTTTCTCATCATCATGCCAATAATCGCGGAGATCTGGTTGCTCGGATACCTGCTCCTTGTCGGCGTGAAGACCGTGAAGCCAGCCAAGGGCATCCTCCCTGCCGCGGTTGCGATAACGGGCGCTCAGGCCTGAGGCGACTAGCTGAAACGCCGGTTGCCCCAAAACTGGCAGCACAAAGAACGCCGTGAAGTGGTAGACGAGACTTTGGTTTTATCTACCACTTCCTTCTCATTAACCCTTCTCAGCAAGCCCACAGCAATACCTCTAACAATACTTTAGTAGCTATACGGCAATACCGCGTAACCGATATGCTACCTGTACATCGAGCGCACAGCATTGATGTTCAGGTTCAACCAAATAAGGCGGATGCGAAAGGTGTCAAAAACGGAATTGAGACAACAAGCTGAAAGAAGGAGATGAGCCATTGATAGATTTCTAGCGTCGTTCAGCCCCTAGTAGCAGGAGGGGCAGCCATACTTTTGGGTAAGTCCAACTCAACGGCCCTTGTCAATATCGGAAATAGTCAATAAGGAGAAAAACGATGATTACTAATCAAGAAACGGTTTCAACCGAGAAGACCAACGAAAAGGTAAGTGCGAGAACACTACTTTCGTCATTGTGGTTATTCGCAATGCTCACCTACACCTACGGTGATGTTGTAACACTGATGGATCCTGTGAAACACGGGTCCATTGACTTGACTGAAGGCTTCCTGTTGGGAGGCTCCATATACATGATGATCCCGATTTCGATGGTTCTTTTGTCTCGGATATTGAACTATCGGGCAAATCGCTGGGCCAACATCATCGCAGGCTCGATAATGACTGCTACTTTGACCATGACGCTATTTGTTGCCGTACCAACTTCTTATTACGTATTCTTCTCTGTAATAGAGATCGCGTGTACTGCACTTATAGCCGGGTATGCATGGAAGTGGTCTAACCCCGAAGCCAGTCGTATCAATGTAGCGCGCGCTCAAGGCGCAACTGTCTGATACTGATGAAAGCGATTGTATGCATGAGTGCAGTCGCTTTCTCGTCTGTCAAAACAGGTTTCAACCAAGGTCAATTAGGCACATCCGAAATAATGAAGGAGAGCAAAATGAAAGCAATTGTAGGTACCGAATACGGATCACCCGACGTTCTTCAGGTCCAGGAAGTAGCAACGCCCACTCCCCAGGACGGTGAAGTGCTTGTAAAGGTTCATGCAGTGTCTGTAAATGCAGCGGACTTGCATTTACTGAGCGGTAAGCCGTTCCTTATGCGCCTGATGGGCTACGGGCTTCTAAAGCCCAAGAACACGATACTCGGAGCTGCCATCGCAGGGCGGGTTGAAGCGGTTGGCGGTGGCGTCAAGCAGTTTCAGCCGGGCGATGAGGTGTTCGGGGACTTATCCGGGTCTGGTTGGGGCGGGTTTGCCGAGTACGTATGTGCCAGCGCAGATGCATTGGTATTGAAACCGACCAATATGACATTCGAGCAAGCAGCGGCCATCCCTATAGCCTCGACCACTGCCCTGCAAGGACTTCGTGATATGGGACACATCCAGACGGGACAGAAGGTTCTGATCAATGGGGCGTCCGGCGGTGTGGGTACATTCGCGGTGCAGATTGCCAAGTCTTTCGGGGCTGAAGTAACAGCCGTGTGCAGCACCGCTAATGTGGACCTCATGCGCTCCATTGGTGCGGACCATGTCATTGACTACACCCAGGAAGATTTCACTCTAAACGGGCAACGTTATGACCTGATTATTGCCGCTAATGGCGATAATTCGATTTCGGATTACAAGCGTGCCCTGAGCCCAAATGGAACGTATGTCATGACAGGAGGTTCCAATAAGCAAATGTTCCAGGCCATGCTCCTGGGACCATGGATATCGAGGAGAGGGAGCAAGAAAATGGGTAACTTGACGGCGAAGCCAAACACCAAGGATCTGGGTTTTGTGAAAGGACTTCTTGAAGCCGGCAAAGTGGTGCCTGTGATCGATAGATGCTACCCGCTAAGCCAGGGTAATGAGGCGGTCAGGTACCTTGTCAAAGGACACGCTAAAGGAAAAGTGGTCATAAGCATGGAACCCAATCGTGCAGCAATCTAAAAGGTAACTTAACTGCCCAGGTACGAACCAGACAGGCGAGAATTCAGCACATACCTGGGCAAATACTACTTGAGGTGACGAGACGCAACGAAAGGATAGCTGGGGGAAACGATGATGAATACAACCACGAAAGGCATGGAAGGCAAGATCTGCCTGATTACAGGCGGCACGAATGGGATAGGGAAAAGCACAGCTCTGGCACTCGCCAACATGGGCGCGACGGTCGTCATTGTAGGGCGCAACGCCCCTAAGACTGCTCAGGTTCTCGAAGAAATCCGCGCCGCCAGCGGTAACAAGAACGTACACTCCCTGCTGGCCGATTTATCATCGCAGCAGGAAGTCCGGCGGTTAGCAGAGCAGTTCAAGAGCCAATACCCCCACCTAAATGTCCTGGTCAACAACGCCGGCGCTGCGTTCATGAAACGCCAACTGAGCGTTGATGGCATCGAAATGACATTTGCCCTTAACCACCTTTCTTGTTTCCTGCTGACGAATCTGCTGCTGGATACCATAAGAGCGAGTGCCCCGTCCCGGATCATAAATGTGTCGTCGGGTGCGCATACCTCCGGCAAAATCGAGTTCGACAACCTTCAAGGCGAACGGTCCTATGGATACGGGGCGTATCCCAATGCAAAACTGGCAACTATCCTCTCTACGGTGGAACTGGCCCGCCACCTGGAAGGAACGGGCGTAACCGTCAATGCGCTGCATCCGGGCTTTACGTCGACAGGTTTCGGGAAGAACAACGGCAAGGTCATGGCCGCCCTCGTCGGCATGATAGCCCCGCTCGTGGGGCGTTCACCGGCAAAAGGCGCGGAAACGTCGATTTACCTGGCCTCTTCACCGAACGTGGAGGGCATTACGGGGAAGTATTTCTACGACTCGCATGTGAAGTCAGCAGCACCACAAGCCACCGATATGGCGGTCGCTAGGAAATTATGGGCTGTAAGTGCCGAGATGGTTCATCTATCGGATGGTCTGCTAATAAAGGCATAAAGATGCCAAATGGTTATGTTTCGGACAAGTACAAAGTTGGCGTGGGCCTGAGTAGTTACTCCGATAAATGAAGATTAAGAGCGTGTTTCTAAAGCGAGCACGTAGGGTAGAGGAGGGTATGGCTCGAGCAATACCCTCTGACGAGCCGTGTGGAAGAGTCTAGTCCTTTTATGCTTCTGACGCTCCTGAGCCTGCTACCCCGAAGGAGAGACACCCCAGAGTACGCACACGGCTTGCAATCACCTATATCACCATTGTGCCCAAGACCAACCTGGCCTGCGAGTGTCTCACCATAGTTGTGGGTCTAGATGTTCTATAATTAGTCCATGCCCACGCCAATATTGGCCACTAAACTCTATATACCCCCACCTCCACCGAGAGTGGTACCCCGGCCCCGACTCATCGAGCGGCTAAGCGAAGGTCTGCACCACAAGCTAACCCTCATTTCTGCCCCCGCCGGCTTTGGTAAGACCACGTTAGTCAGTACATGGGTGGCCGGTTTGCAGATCAGTGATCGGCGGGTCGCCTGGCTGTCGCTGGACAAAGGAGATAGCAATCCCACAGCCTTCCTTATCTACCTGGTTGCCGCTTTGCGGACGATTGCCCCGAACATTGGTGAAGGCGTGCTGGATCTGCTCCAATCCCCCGGTTCCCCACAACCACCAATCGAGTCAATTCTCACTGCTCTGTTCAATGAAATCGCCGCCCTTCCGCACAATTTCGTCCTGGTCCTTGATGATTACCACGTCATTGATTCCACAGCCGTTGACCAGGCACTTGCCTTTCTGCTCGAGCACATGCCACCACAGGTGCACCTGGTCATCACCACCCGCGAGGACCCACAAATACCCCTGGCGCGGCTACGTAGCAGGGGGCTGTTGACCGAGCTACGCGCCACGGACCTCCGTTTTACCGCCTCCGAAGCCGCTGAATTCCTCCAGGCAATGGGTCTGAGCCTCTCAGCGGAAGATGTCGCCGCTCTGGAAGACCGCACCGAAGGTTGGATTGCCGGGCTGCAGTTGGCAGCCATTTCAATACAAGGACATGAGGACGTTCCCGCTTTCATCCACGCGTTCGCTGGAGACCACCGCTACATTGTGGACTATCTGGTTGAAGAGGTCTTGCAGCGCCAGCCCGAGAGCACACGCAACTTCTTACTCTATACGTCCATTCTCGACCGCTTGAATGGCCAGCTATGCGATGCCGTCACGAGCCAGGCAGGAGGCAGTGCGCGCCTGACCTCGCTGGAGCGAGGCAACTTCTTTGTCGTTCCGCTGGATGACAAGCGGCACTGGTATCGCTATCACCACCTCTTTGCTCAAGTTCTCCATGCGCATTTGTTGGCGGAGCAACCTGATCAGGTAGCCACCCTGCACGGACGCGCAAGCGAGTGGTACGAGCATCATGATTCGGCCGACGACGCCATGCCGCAGGCGATCCGTCACGCGCTGGCCGCCGAGGATTTCGAGCGAGTAGCGAACCTCGTCGAGCGGGCAGTGCCGGCCATGCTCAGGAGTAGACAGGAGGCTGCGCTGCTTGGCTGGCTGAAGGGGCTACCTGATGAGGTGATCCACTTTAGGCCCGTGCTTAGCGCCGGGTATGCCCATGTGTTATTGGCCAGCGGCGTGTTCGATGATGTTGAGGCTCGGTTACGGAACGCCGAATGGTGGCTGGACACGAAGAGGGACACGGCAGATATCAGTGAGCGACTTGGACCAGACGGCACACACTCTAGTATGGTCGTCGTGGACGGTGAGGCATTTCGCCAACTCCCCGCTGCAATCGCCGTCGCCCGTGCCGGACTAGCTCTCGCTCAGGGTGATGCGGCTGGCACCGCGCACTACGCCCGTCTGGCGCTCGACCTGGTACCTGACGACGATCATCTCAGGCGAGGATCGGCGGCGGTGCTCATGGGCCTCGCATACTGGACGAGCGGGGATCTAGAGGCAGCGCACCGGGCATATGCCGAGGGCATGGCTCACCTACAGAGGGCCGGGAACATCTCTGACGTACTCGGTTGCTCAATCGCTCTGGCAGATATCGATCTTGCACAAGGTCGTCTCCGCGAGGCGATGCGCACCTATGAGCGGGGATTGCAGCTGGCGACCGGTGGCCGGGAGCAGACGAGCCAGAGCGCACTTGTACTGCGGGGAGCGGCAGACATGCACGTGGGAATGAGCGTGCTATACCGTGAGCATAACGATCTCGACGCTGCCACGCAGCACTTGCTTAGAAGCAAGGAGCTGGGCGAGCACACCGGGTTACCACAAAACCAGTATCGTTGGCGCGTTGGCATGTCTCGAATACGGGAGGCCCATAGGGATTTGGATGGTGCGCTCGACCTAATTTGTGAGGCGGAGCGTGTGTACATAGGCGACTTCTCTCCAAATGTGCGCCCTCTAGCGGCGATGAAGTCACGGGTGTGGATTGCGCTAGGTATGTTGGGCGATAGCGTCGGCTGGGCGCGTGAGCGAGGTCTGTCCGTTGAAGACGACCTCAGCTACCTGCGTGAGTTCGAGCACGTTACCCTTGCCAGGGTGCTCCTGGCTCGGTATAACAGCGAGCGTACCAAGCGCTTCATCTATGAGGCAACGGGGCTGTTGGAGCGCCTCCTGAAAGCAGCCGAAGAGGGTGGGAGGACGGGAAGTGTGATCGAAATCCTGGTGTTGCAGGCACTCTCCCACAATTCGCAGGGCGACATCCCTGCTGCTCTCCGGCCCCTAGAACGCGCTCTGGCGCTGGCTGAGCCGGAGGGTTACGTCCGAATGTTCGTCGATGAAGGCACTCCAATGTCGGTCCTGCTTGAAGAAGCTGGTAAGCAAGGGATCGCCTCTGCCTATGTTCGTCGGCTACTGGCAGCCTTTGGGGAGACCAGAGAGACCGGGGAGGCTGGCCAACCTGCAGGAGCTGAGGAAAGTACGCCAGCCCAACAGGTTTTGGTCGAGCCGTTGAGTGAACGTGAGCTTGAAGTGCTGCGGCTGCTCAGGACCGAATTGGCCGGACCGCAAATCGCCAGCGAACTAATGGTGTCCCTGAGCACCATGCGTACTCACACCAGAAACATCTACAACAAGCTCGGGGTGGACAGCCGTCGGGCAGCAGTTCGTAGGGCCGAAGAACTCCGTTTGTTGTAACGAACGCCCGAACAAAAAGGCACCCGAGCCCTGGCAGGTCTGACAAACCTGCCAGGGCTTTTCTCGGTTACCTCACGGCTAGATTTAAGCCACTCCATAGATCATCACATCAATCGTCAGATGTGATGATGCCGGCTAATCACATTGGTTTGTATGCTCTGGTGGAAGGCAAGAAGCACTGCAACCACACAGTCTATCCAAGTGCAATTGCATGAAGCCTGTCAATACCGGAAATAGTCAAAAAGGAGAGAAACGATGGTTACGAACGAAAGAACGAATTCGAGAAACGACATGAAGGAGTCCAAGGTGAATTCAAATCGTAAGACTGCGGTGGTTGCGGGCATATTCTTCCTGCTCACCGAGATCACAGCGATCGGCGCGATTTTTCTCTATGGCGCAGTTGTGAGCGACCCCAACTATATCGTCACGGGTTCCGCCGGCGGTGACAACGGCGTGTTCTGGGGTGCGCTCTTCGAGTTGCTCCTTGCAGTCGCAAATGTCGGCACAGCGGTCACGCTCTTTCCGGTCGTCAAAAGACAGAACGAAAGCATCGCTCTTGGCTATGTCTGCGGTCGTCTTGCTGAAGGCCTCGTCATCATCGTCGGCATTCTCAGCTTGCTCGCTGTCGTTACGCTACGGCAGGACCTTGGGGGAGCCGCAGGCACAAACGCCGCCTCCCTTGGCACTGTCGGCACGGCTTTGGTCGGGATACATAACTGGACGTTCCTGTTCGGACCGAACCTCATCCTGGGACTGAACACGCTGATGCTGGCGTACCTGATGTACAGGTCCAAGCTGGTTCCGCGGTTCATCGCGGTGTTGGGACTCGCCGGGGGGTCGCTGATCTTCATCTCGGGCACCGCAGTGATGTTCGGGCTCTACACGCAGGGTTCGACAGTGGGGCTGATCGCGGGTCTCCCTGTATTCGCCTGGGAGGTCAGCCTTGCCCTCTGGCTCATCTTCAAGGGCTTCAATTCATCTGCAATCGCTTCCTACTCTGCAAAAACGCAATCGAACGAGCTGTTGAGCGCAGCACAGACAGCATAGACATCTAATATGGGCTGTAAGGGAGGGCTGAACACCCTCCCTAGAACCGTCTCCGCTCGGCTCACCTTATTTGCGCCACACTGTTTACACTAGGGGATTTTTCATGTTCAGAATCGAATCGTTATTATCAGCCCGGTTGTTTTTGTCGCCACAGTTAGTGGGCGACAGGCTCTACTTCATCAGCGATATGAGCGGGCGGTTGAGCCTGTACGCGATGAACTACGGAGGGAGCGTGCCGGAGCCGCTGCTGCCGCCGCACATCTCCTTGCAAGACCCACACCATTTGCAAGGCAGCTATTCCTTTTATGTATTCCCCCGCCTGGGCAAGATACTCGTAATGATTGACAACGACGGTGACGAGAAGTACCAGCCCATGCTCATACCACTGGAGGGCGGCTTTCCTGAGCCTGCCTTTGGCGACAAGGTAGCAGAACACCAGGTCTACCTGTCCTACTGCTACCCGGAGCACAGCCTCGTCTATATGTCCGGTATGGCGCTGAGCGAAGGCACATTCAGATCGTTCCGGGGCAACCTGGAAACGGGCGAAGTAGAGAAGCTGGCGCAGAGCCGGTGGGGCGGCCTGGTAGCTGCCGTCAGCGCTAGCCATGATAAAGTAGTGATAGGCGATGTGTACGACCGGGCTGACGTCGTCCTCTATCTTTGGAGAGAGGGTGGTGGAGGCGGTGAATGCGAGCTACTTTACGGTATACCCCTGGAGGAGCGCACCCCCGGCCAGAAGGTGCCCAGGAACGGTATTGATTCGTGCCACTTCACCGAAGGCGACAGGGGCGTGCTGGTCTCCACGATGCTGTTCGATGATGCCGGTGGCCTTGGCTATATTGAGCTGGCGGCCCCTCAGACACTGAAGCCCGTCAGCATTACAGGTATCAAGCATAAGGGCAGAGGCGAGCTGGTAGGCTTCACCTGCGCTAAAGACAACCTCTTTGCGGTGGAATATAACATTGACGGGGCGTCCTGGCTCTACGAAGGCAGCTTCGATGAGGCGGCGCTAACGATGACTCTGGAAAGGGTCATCTGCGGCGAGGGCCGGTTACAGGGGGGCGTGATGCAATCCGCCCGTTACGATAGTGAGAGCGACCGCTACGCGCTCTCTTTCTCAACCGCCTGCACGCCCACTCAGCTATATACTATTGAAGGTGACGACAGGGGGACAATCGTATGCCACACAAACGAGCGCGTGCTGGGCATACCCACAGGCTATCTCTCGTCGGGCGAGGACGCTTCCTTCACCAGCCACGACGGCCTGCGTATATCGGCACGCCTATATTTGCCGGCCGCAGAGCTTGCGTTTGAGCGACCGCGCCCGCTCGTCTACTACGTGCATGGAGGTCCTCAGGGCCAGGAGCGGCCCGACTTCGGCTGGTTCTCTATGCCCATCATCCAGCACCTGACGCTCAACGGTTTCGCCGTATTCGTGCCCAACGTGCGCGGCAGCACAGGTTATGGGCGCGACTACGCCAGCCGCGTTGAACGCGATTGGGGTGGGCAGGACCGGCTCGACCATGTGCATGCCATGGAGGTGCTGGCGACGGACAGCCGCATCGACACAAAGCGGGCAGCCGTGATTGGACGCTCCTACGGAGGCTATATGACCCTCACCCTGGCTTCACGTCACCCGGAACTATGGTCGGCGGCGGTAGACATGTTCGGCCAGTATGACCTGGTAACCGCTACCGAGCGCATACCTGTCGCCTGGAAAGCCCTCTGGCACAACAGCGTGGGCGACCCGGAGCGCGACCGAGATTTTCTAATTGAGCGTTCTCCCGCAACATACCTGCAAAACATCGCTTGCCCAATGCTCGTGCTGCAAGGCCGCAACGATCCGCGAGTTATCGAGCAAGAGTCGCGTGAAGTGGTGGAACAGCTGAGGAAAGCCAGCAAAGAGGTAGAGTACAAGGTTTTCGAGAACGAAGGCCATGATGTGCTCAAATACGAAAACAAAGTAACTTGCTACAACTTGATTACGGAATTCTTCAAGAAGCACCTACGACCATAGACTAGAGGTAAGCCCACGAGCTTCTTCGGCTCTGCGGGCATACAATTCCTAACCTGTGCCCGCAACGACCGGCGTTGCTTCTACCCTGGATCTCGGGCTGAAAGCCTGACATTCTTTATATGTACCGTTATTGTGCGACCACAATTCAGAGCCCTGGCAGGATTGTCAAACCACCTGCCGGGGTTCTTATTTCCCCACACGCCCCGCACGGCATGTCGGCTAATAGATCATCACATCAATCGTCACATGTGACGATGCCGTCTCATCACATCAGTTTGTATGCTCTGGTGGAGAGCAAGAACGCAGGCAACGACGACGCATGCTTCGACGCTTATCACTATCATTCAAAGAGGAGACAAACGCATGAATACCAGGAATCTTATCCGATGGGCAGGGATATCAGCTATGCTGGCAGGGATCTTTTACGTGGCCGTTGGGCTCTTCCATCCACCTAATGTTGTGTCATCAGTCACCACCCCTCAGTGGGCAATCGTCCACATCCTGGCCATGGCCATGTGCTTCTTCGGCCTGCTCGGCATTACGGGAATCTACGCCAGGCAAGCGAAAGAGTCCGGGTGGCTTGGTCTTGCCGGCTATATCCTGCTTAGCCTCTGGCTGGTGGTAATTGCCGGCTTTACCTTCGTCGAAGTCTTGATCTTGCCAATGTTGGCGACCGCGACGCCGGCGTTTGTGGAGGGCTGGCTGGGGATGTTTAACGGGTCCGCCGGCACGATGGACCTCGGGGCCCTACCAATGGTGTGGACGCTATCAGGGCCCCTGTATATGCTGAGCGGCCTGCTGTTTGGGATCGCGACACTCCGCGCTGGCATCCTGTCACGCATACCGGCAGGTCTGCTTGCTGTTGGGACCATGTTGGCTCCCGTAGCTGCACTGCTTCCGCTGGAGATCCAGCCGAAGACGGCGATACCGGTGGGGTTAGCTCTGGCCTGGCTGGGCTATGCGCTCTGGTCGGAACGGCGCACGAACGCCGCGGAGGAGCAAGCCGCGCAACCCATACCCGGCAAAGTAAGCCCCGCAAGTCCTCAGCTCAGCCAAACCGCAGTCCGGTAAGCTCGCTGGAACCTGGTTGGAGGGATCGGCCGCTGGTCCCTCCAACCCGCACGGCATCAGCCGTTGTTCCCATTTTGCAATGAGTTCGATCAAGTGGCCGCTCCCATTAGATTCTTGCCGCACTCAATAACAGTAGCACGCCTGGTGCTTGAGACCAATTTAGCTTGGGAGTATCGGACCACAGATGTGGGTATAGATGTTCTATAATTGCTCTATGTCCACGCCAATATTGGCTACTAAACTTTACATCCCCCCGCCGCCTCCGAAAGTGGTGCAGCGCCCCCGCCTCATCGAGCGGTTGAACGAAGGTCTGCACCGCAAACTAACCTTAATCTCTGCCCCAGCAGGCTTCGGCAAGAGCACTCTGGTCAGCGACTGGGTCGCAGTCAGCAAACGCCCGGCGGCCTGGCTGTCGCTAGACGAAGAGGACAGCGATCCGGCACGCTTTCTCACTTACCTGGTGGCTGCATTAAAGACGATTGCACCCAATATTGGAGAAGGAGTGTTGGGCTTACTACAATCCCCTCAGCCCCCTCCTACCGAAGCGGTTCTGACGACTCTACTGAACGAGATCATCACCATCCCGGCGGCTTTCTTCCTTGTCCTCGACGACTACCACGTTATTGATGCGAGAGCGGTTGATGAGGCCCTCGCCTTTCTGCTGGAGCACCTACCGCCACTGATGCACCCGGTTATCACCACCCGTGAAGACCCACAACTGCCTCTTGCACGGTTCCGCGCCCGAGACCAGTTGACCGAACTTCGCGCGCAAGACTTGCGTTTTACCCCCTCCGAAGCGGCCGGATTTCTCAACCAGTCCATGGGTCTGCACCTTTCGGAAGAGGATATTGACGCTCTGGAAACCCGTACAGAAGGCTGGATTGCCGGGCTGCAATTGGCTGCCCTTTCCATGCAGGGCAACCAGGATATTCCTGCCTTCATTCGGGCATTCGCCGGAGATCACCGCTATATCGCGGACTACCTCGTCGAAGAAGTTCTGCAGCGTCAGCCCGAAAGTGTACGCAGCTTCTTACTCCAGACCTCCATTCTCGAGCGCTTGAGTGGCCCACTGTGCGATGCCGTCACAGGCCAGCAGGGAGGCAATGCGCGCCTGTCGGCCCTTGAGAGAGGCAACTTCTTTGTCATTCCGCTAGATGACAAGCGCCACTGGTATCGCTACCACCATCTCTTTGCCGACGTTCTTTATGCGCATCTAATGGCGGAGCAACCCGGCCAGATATCTATTCTGCACAAGCGCGCCAGCGAGTGGTACGAGCATAATGGATCGGCAGCCGACGCAATACCCAATGCTATCCGACACGCCCTGGCCGCCGAAGACTTCGAGCGCGCAGCGAACCTTGTCGAGCGGGCGCTCCCGGTGATGCGCCCGAGCAGACAGGAGGCTGCGTTGCTTGGCTGGCTTAAGGCGCTACCAAATGAGGTAATCAGGTGCCGGCCCGTGCTTAGCGCTGGATATGCCGAGGTGTTGCTTGGCATCGGCGAGCTAGAGGGCGTTGAGGACCTGTTGCATGACGCCGGACGGTGGCTGGACCTGGACTCGAGCGTAGACCGCGCAGAGACGACAGATATGCGTGTGAGGCTGGACGCTCCACGCGCGGGGATGGTCGTCGTGGACGAAGAGGCATTTCGCCGTCTTCCGGCGGAGATCGCTGTTGCCCATGCGGGACTGGCCTTACTGCTGGGTGACGTGGCCAACGCTGTAAAATACGGCCAACGGGTGCTTGACCTCACACCTGAGGACGACCATCTGGGGGCCGGATCGGGTGCAGCACTCCTGGGGCTCGCATCCTGGGCGAGCGGAGACCTGGAGGCAGCTCACCGGACGTTTGCTGAGGGCATGGCTCATTTGGAGATGGCTGGGTACCTCTCTGACGCAATCGAGGGCTCAGTTGCTCTGGCTGACATCCGTATCGCGCAAGGCCGTCTCCGCGAGGCGATGCGGATCTATGAGCGGGGATTGCAGTTGGCGACGGCACAGACGGCGCAGGGCGCGCCTGTTCTTCGGGGAGCGGCAGACATGCACGTGGGAATGAGCGGGCTATACCGCGAGTATAACGATCTAGATGTCGCCACTCAGCATCTTCTGAAGAGCAAGGAGTTGGGCGAGCACAACGGATTCCCGCAGAACCGGTATCGCTGGTGCGTGGCCATGGCCCGAATACGGGAGGCCCAGGGAGACCTCGACGGCGCTCTGGACCTGCTGCGCGAGGCTGAGCACGTGTACGTGAGAGACTTCTTCCCAAATGTGCGTCCTGTAGAGGCGATGAAGGCACGGGTATGGGTAGCGAAGGGGGAATTGGGAGAAGCAGCGGGTTGGGTGCGTGAGCGAGGGCGGTCCGCTCGTGACGAGCTCAGCTACTTGCGGGAGTTCGAGCACATTACCCTGGCCAGGGTGCTCTTGGCTCAGTACAAGATCGATCGTGCAGACCTCTTAGTTGCTGAGGCAATGAGCCTCCTCCATCGCCTCCTGAAAGCAGCGGTAGAAGGCGGGAGAACAGGAAGTCTAATCGAAATCATGATATTGCAGGCGCTCGCTCACCATGCACAAGGAGACATCGGCGCTGCACTGCTGCCTCTGGAGCAAGCCCTAACGCTGGCTGAACCGGAGGGATACGTCCGAATGTTTGTGGACGAAGGGATGCCAATGGCGGTTCTGCTGAAAGAGGCCACCAAGCCAGGGATCTCCATCCTTCGTCCTTCGCAGCGAAGCGACAGGGACGGGATCGCCTCTAGCTATGTTCGTCGATTACTTGCAGCCCTGGGCAGGGCTGAGGAGAGAACGCCCGCCAAACAGGTTTTGATCGAGCCGCTAAGCGTACGTGAACTTGAAGTGCTGCAGCTGCTCAGAACCGAATTGACCGGGCCGGAAATTGCTGGCGAACTCACGGTGTCCCTGCACACCATGCGTACCCACACCAATAACATCTACAACAAGCTCGGGGTCGACAGCCGCCGGGCAGCCGTGCGCCGGGCTGAGGAGCTCGGTTTGTTATAGCAATACGCAAATAACCCCCCCAACGCCCAGCCCCGGCAGGTAATACGACAAACCTGCCGGGGTTTTTATTGCCCTCACTTCATCCCCCGCACGTCCCTCGCAGCATATCGGTTAGATAGATCAACACACCAATCAACACATGTGTTGATGCTGTCTCATTACATTGGTGTGTATGCTCTGAGGGAAGTCAAGAACGCAGACAATGACGAAGCCAAACCTTGACGCTTATCACTTCCATTCAAAAAGGAGAGAAACAGATGAACAGGATGAATACCAATCGGCAAACAGCAGGCATGGCAGACACCAAGGGGAGCAAAATGAAGATAACAGGCTCGAACCTCATCCGCTGGACGGGTATATCAACCATTGTCGCAGGGGTCATTTTCGCGGCCATTCAGCCGATCCACCCCGCTGACGTTGTTGGCTCAGTCAACACCAACGCATGGGCAATCATTACCGGCTTGAAGACGGCCATGTGTCTCCTCCTCCTGCTCGGTATTGTAGGGCTCTATGCCAGGAACGTAAACAAAGCAGGTTGGCTAGGTCTGGCAGGCTTTCTCATCTTTAGCCTCTCCTGGGCGATACAGACGGCCTTCGTCTTCACCGAATCCTTTATCCTCCCGCCGATGGCGAGCCTGGCGCCGAAGTTTGTGGACGGTATCCTGGGGATCTCCTATGGACGCGCCAGCGAAGTCGACCTTGGGGCCGCCCCCGCGATATATCAGCTGGTGGTAGGGGGTGGGTATATGCTCGGCGGCCTGCTGTTTGGCATCGCGATATTACGCGCCGGCATCCTGCCGCGCTGGGCGGCCGGTCTACTAGCCGGTACGGCTGCGCTGACCCCCCTGGCTGCACTCTTCCCGCACAATATCCAGCGTCTAGCGGCGATGCCGATGGGGTTAGCTCTGGCCTGCCTTGGTTATGCTCTCTGGTCTGAGCGGCGAGCGCAAGCCTCGGAGGAGCAAGCCTCTGAGCCTGTGCCTGGCAAGGTAAGCCCTCAACTGAGCCAAACTGCAACCCGGTAAGGTCGCTTGAAAGCGCATGCAATGGACGAGCGGCTATCTGGCCGCTCGTCGCATTGTAACCTCAATAGTCGGCTAATCAATTGCCACCTGGCCCAGATGTGAAACGCACATGTTACTGTATACATCAATTCAAGGAGTTGAAAATGAAAACCAATCTCTATGATGAAGGTCAAGCACCAGGAGCGTCGCAGGTAAGCGCGGTGGGGATGGTTGGGACGGTAGGGACGGTAGGGACGGTTGGGACGGTTGGGACGGTTGGGACGGCAAAGGCAGTGGGGAAGCCTGCGCCTCAGAAACGCAGGACACCCGCAAAAGCAGGTTCGGCAAAGTGGCTCATCGCGGGGCTGCTCTTTCTGAGTGCCATTCCGATGGCTGCCGGCGCTTTCCGCTTGACAGAGTTGACGGGCGGTGCGGCAGTCACGCCCGCCAATGCACGCTTCTTTGCATCGCCTCTACCTGTTGTGGTGCATATCGTGAGTGCCAGCGTGTTCGCCCTCCTGGGGGCATTTCAATTCTCAACCCGCTTCCGGCGGCGCAGGCCCGGCTGGCACCGCATAGCCGGGAGGCTCGTGGCGCCTGCCGGGCTGCTGGTGGGACTTTCAGCGGTAGTGTTTCAGATTTTGTGTAATTTCGCTGGAAGCAAGCACGGCCTCTACGAAATTACACAATTATCGACATACAGCCCTTTCAGCCCTCTGGATGACCCTCTTCTATCCCCGCCCGGTGGGCGACGGTGATCTGCTTTCTGCGTTTCGGCTCTTGTTTGGATCGGCCATGATCGTGTCTATCGTCCTCGGCTTCACCTCGATCATGCGAAGGGACGTGCCCCGCCACCGAGCATGGATGATGCGCGCATATGCTATCGGGCTTGGCGCGGGCACACAGGCGTTGACCCTGATGGTCGGAGTGGTCATCGCCGGCCCGCCAAGTGAGCTGAGCAGAGCACTCCTTATGGGCGCAGCCTGGGTGATCAACCTCGCCGTGGCCGAATGGGCCATCCGCAGGCACCTTCACCCTGTTCGCACTCCCAGTACCCACGGTGTCGGCAGAACAACCGGTGTACAGACCAGGCTGGTACCTCGTGTTTGAGGCTTCCAAACACTTGGCCCCGGCCAGGATGTCTTCGGCGGTACGAAGGATGAAGGACGGAGCCAGGCGGATAGATGATCCTAGTCCTTGCATGACGGCATGCCGACAAATAGATCATCACATCGATCATCACATGTGATGATGCCGTCTCATTACATTGGTTTGTATGCTCTGGTGGAAGTCAGGAACGCAGACAATGACGAAGAGCTCCAGCGAAATGAGGGAATGAGGGAAATGCGGGAGGCGCACAATGAGTGGAACATACAAAAGACCTGAAGATCATGGGGATCATGACGAGCCTGAACTTTATGAGATTCGCGTCAAAGGCCACCTTGATAACAAGTGGGCTGTTTTGTTTGAGGGTATGTCCCTAACGCTGGCAGACAACGGCGATACGCTTTTAGTAGGTCCGGTGGCCGATCAGGCGGCGCTACATGGCTTGCTAAGAAAAGTGCGTGATTTAGGAATGCCACTAATCTCGGTCAGTAGCAACACACCTACCCACACCACGATACCCAAAACAATACCCCTGACAATACTTTAGTAGCTATATGTCAATACCATCCTGCAGCTATGCTCCTTGTACATCGATCAAGTGGCATCGATCTCGCCAACCTCGACATACGGGGTCCCCTCCGGGGCGCCGAATAATCGAACTTAATTCAAGGAGCATAACCATGAAAGCGATTTCAGCTACACAGTACGGATCACAGGGTGATGTACAGGTTCAAGAGGTAGTCGAAGCTACCCAGAAGCTGATGCGATATACACTCCCCAGCGCACCGCATCATATTCAATCACAAAAGGTACAAAGAGGTACAAGATAATGCCAAACGCACTGCAACGACTGACCCAGGTGAAGCAATGATCTATGAAATCAGGCTCAAAGGTCATCTGGGTGGCGAGTGGACAGAGTGGTTTGGGGGTCTTACCCTCACGCTGGATGAAAATGGCGATACGCTTCTAACCGGCCCGGTGGTAGATCAGGCGGCATTGCATGGCTTGCTAAGACAGGTGCGTGACTTAGGAATGCCACTAATCTCGGTCACTCCCGTCGAACCTGGTCGGGCCGGCGCACCAGATGTCCGGCAGTAAATTGACGCAAACAGCTTGGGTAGAGAAGTTTGCAATCGAACTCGATTATCTTTCAAACAGATTTCACAAAGGAGAGGTATTTACTATGAACACAACATTGGACGTAACAGTCAAGCCCGGATTCCTTGGCCGTCGAGTGCAGACGCGTAGCGCCGTGGCAGTAGCCGAAACCACCGACGAGATCGTGCTCGCACAAGGCATCCACAAGACATACGACACAGGCGCCGTCAAGACGCACGCGCTACGAGGCGTAGATCTGAGCGTGGAGCGTGGCGAGATGGTCGGTATTATGGGACCCTCCGGCTGCGGCAAGACCACTTTGCTCAACTGCCTGGCGGGCCTCGAAGAGTTCGAGGGAGGTGCGGTCTATATCGACGGTACTCCCCTCAAGGGCATGTCTGACGACCGCAAGACCGAGTACCGCGCCAGGGAGATGGGCTTCGTCTTCCAAAGCTACAACCTCCTCCCCGTGCTCTCGGCGGTGGAGAACGTCGAGCTGCCTCTCCTGGTGTCGGGCACTGCTGCCAGAGAGGCACGGCGTCTGGCGCTCGAAGCCCTCGAGATGGTCGCCATGGGACAGTGGGCGCGCAACAAGCCCGCGGAACTTTCTGGCGGCCAGCGCCAGCGCGTGACTATTGCCCGCGCCCTAGCGAACAAGCCGTCAATAGTATGGGCCGACGAGCCCACCGGCGCGCTCGACACCGAAACCGCCGACGAGGTGATGAATGTCATCCTCAAGCTCAACCGGGAGAACGGTCAGACGTTCGTGTTCGTCACCCACGACCCCCGTATTGGCGCGATGCTCGACCGCGTGATCAACATGCGCGATGGGTTGATTGTCTAGTTATTACGGTCTAGGTATAAGGCCAGCTGTCACGATCTAGCCTGGCCTAAGGCACGACCTGACTCAACAGAGGAGATAACAATGGAGAATATTTTTGGCATACCGATGGGGAGCCTCGCCGTGGCTCTCGCTGTTGTTCTGGGGATACTTATGGCGCCGGTGATCTTTACGATGCTCTTCAAGCGGGTAATGTTCCGCATAGGCATCCGCAACATCCCACGCCGCAGGGCCCAGACTCTCTTGATAGTCGTCGGTCTTATGCTCTCGACGCTGAGCATAAGCAGCGCATTTGGCTTCGGTGACTCGCTCAACTACTCGGTCAAGAAGGGTGTCTACGACCAACTCGGCCCTATCGATGAGACCGTGGAGATCAAAGGCGTAGGCGGTGTCGGGGGCCCTCTCGGCATGACTCCGTTCTCGGAAGCCATCTATGGTCAAGTCGCCTCCAGGCTCGCGGGGAACGCTTCGATCGACGGTTACATCCCGAGCCTCCTAAGTCAGGCCGCCATCTCCCTGGTCGTTGCGGGGCACCCTGATACTGGCGTGCGCACCGAGCCTGGAGCTCGAATCATGGGCGTGCCTGTAGACCAGGCCTTTCAAGAGGTCCGAGCACAGAACGGCGCAACGCTCGCCGGTCTCAAGGCTGGCGAGGTGCTGATCAATGAGAAGCTCGCCATGTCCCTCAACTTGAAGACAGGCGACTCTATGCAGGTGTACGCCGGTCCCCGTCCCGTACAGTTTACGGTAGCAGGCATTCTCGCGAACGGCGGGCTGGCAGGGACGGTGCCCCAGGTGACCGCTTCGCTGCTCGTCGTGCAGGCCGCCGCCGGGCTGGAAGGCCAGATCACCTCCATCCTCATCTCTAATAGTGGGAGCGTAGAGGAGGGTGAGGCCGGAACCGAAGCCGCTATGACCGCGCTCACTGCCGCCACGGTGGGCACTCCCGTCGCGCCGGTACCTGCCAAGCAGAACGGCATCAAGCAGGCCGAGAGCATAGCCAACATCTTTACCACGGTCTTCCTGGTGTTCGGGCTCTTCAGCGTAATGGTCGGCGTGCTATTGATCTTCCTGATTTTCATGATGCTGGCGGCTGAGCGACGGGCAGAGATGGGCATCAGCCGCGCCATCGGGACGAAGCGCCGCCACCTCATCCAGAGCTTCCTCGCGGAGGGAGCAGCCTATTCGATCCTCGCAGGCGCCGTCGGCTCTGGGTTCGGCGTGCTCGTCTCCTGGGTGCTGATAAGCTGGATGGGCAACCTCCTCGCAGGTGTAAGCGGGTCGAGCTTCGGCTTCGACATCAAGCCCCGCAGCCTGATCGTTGCCTACTGTCTGGGAATGATCATCACATTCCTGACGGTGGTGTTCAGCTCGTGGCGGGTATCCAGGCTGAACATCGTCGCGGCTATACGTGACCTGCCCGACCTGAAAGTGCGACGCCCTCGCTCCCGCTCGACGGTGGTGTTGGGCCTAGTGTTCGTGGGCGCTATCACGCTTGCAGTGACGGGCTGGCTGAACATCAATGCGCTCAGCTTCTGGATTGGAACGTCTATGGCGATCATCTCGGCTGGCCTCCTTGGGCGCCGCTTCGGCGTGCCTGAGCGGCTTGCATACTCCGCATCAGGCGTTAGCCTGATCACCGTCTGCCTCGGCAGTTTCTACCTGGACCGCTATATCAAGCGGCTCGCAGAGCTCGGTGGTGGAATAGAGATGTTCTTCCTCTTCGGCATGATACTCGTGGCCGGGGCGGTGTGGGTGGCGATGTACAACGCGGGCAGCGTGATCACGGGCATCGCCGCGCTTTTCCGTCGCTCGAAGACGCTCGCGCCGGTGCTCAAGACAGCCTTCGCCTATCCCCTGGCGTACCCGTTTCGCACGGGCCTCACCACGGCGATGTTCGCGCTTGTCGTCTTCTCGCTCGTAATAATGGCGGTCGTCAGTTCCTCCTTCACAAAGGATGCCGCCGGGATCAACCAGTGGGCAGGCGGCTACATGGTACAGGCGACGACCAATCCTAACAACGCACCAAACGCACAAAGCATCGAGGCAGCGCTGAGTACCGACCCCGAGTTGCGTGACACGGTAACCGGGGTGGGCATGGTTGCGTTCGCACCGGCTGAGGGACAGCAGCAAGGATTGTCGAAGATGAAGGAGTACGGTGCTGTGGTCCTCAATGGCGGCGATCCCTACTTCATGGCGAACTCGCAGTACAAGCTGAAGGTGCGCGCCGCAGGCTACGCGGACGATCGAGCAATCTGGGATGCCATGGCGAAGGACCCCAGCCTGGCGGTGGCGACTGCCGATACCGTGCAGACGGGCGAGGCCTTCGCCGGGAGCTTCCCCTTCATGATCGAGGGCCTGAAGCCCGACGACAAGTCGATGCAGCCGATGAGCGTGATGCTGCGCAGCCCGGCAGACGGCAAGAGCGCTGCGTACAAGGTCATCGGCGTGCTCGACGCCAATAACATGGTCGCGTCCGCTGCCCTGTACACCTCGATGGCAGGCCTAGAGCGGGTTACGGGCCATACCGTCGCACCGAGCCAGTACTACTTCAAGCTAGCATCAGGAGCCGACGAGGTCGCGGCCGCACAGGGTGTAGAGACCGCCTTCGCAAGCAACGCGATGCAGGCGAAGTCGCAAACGCAGGCCTATAATGAGCTGAATGCCACAATCCTGGGCTTCATGACACTCATCCAGGTGTATATGGGTCTCGGCCTGCTCGTGGGCATCGCGGCGCTCGGTGTGATAGCGATCCGCTCGGTGGTGGAGCGCCGCCAGCAGATCGGCGTGCTGAGGGCTATTGGGTTCAAGCGCCGGATGGTACAGCTCGGCTTCATGATCGAGTCGTCCTTTATCGCGATGATGGGCATCGCTATTGGAGTGGTCCTGGGCGTTGTGCTGGCGTACCTGATGACGCATGATCCTGCGTTCAGCGGAGGCACTGCTGAGTTCAGCCTCCCATGGCTGCGGCTCGGTGTGATCGTTCTTGCGGCATATGTAGCTGCCGTTCTGATGACGTACCTGCCGGCACGCCAGGCGGGACGGGTTCCCGTGGCGGAGGCGCTGCGCTCCGAATAGGAAGCGAGCTGGGGAGGGCCATAAGCCCTCCCCTGAGCGAAATATGAAGATAACTAGAAAGTCATAAGAGATGAAAGGAAATAGGCGATGACTGAGAGTGCCGATTGTGCGATTATCGGGGGTGGCCCGGCTGGGTTGAACGCGGCCCTGGTTCTGGGCCGAGCCAGACGTAAGGTACTGCTGTTTGATGACAACAAGCCACGCAACGCTGTCACCCGGCACTCGCATGGCTTTATTACCCGCGACGGAGTCACACCGGCCGAGTTCCGCAGGTCCGGCTACGGCGAAATCGCTAAATACCCCTCTGTCGAAGTTCTCTCAACACGTGTCAGAGCCGCGAACAGGCAGGAAACAGGCGAGGGAAGCGATCAGAAAACAGTTTTCGAGTTAGTTACTGAAGATAGTGAGACGTTTAGAGCCGCAAACGTTATTCTGGCAACAGGCTTGCAAGAAACCCTCCCCGCCGTTGAGGGTATCTACACCTACTACGGCAGAAGCCTGTTCAACTGTCCTTATTGCGATGGCTGGGAGTTGCGAGATAAGCCGCTGGCCATCATTGCCGAAAGCGAGAAAGCAGCTTCCCATTTGCCCAAAATAATATACAACTGGAGCCGAGATATAGTTGTTTGCACCAATGGGCACCAGGTGCTCAACGATGGGCAGAAACGCTTGCTTGGTAAGTACGGTATTGGAGTAATAGAGGAGAAGATAGTGGCCCTGGTGGGGCAAGCTGGACAGTTGGAACGCATCGTATTTGCGAACCACCCTGACATCGAGCGGGCCGGGGGCTTTGTAGAAATACAGCGCAAGCAAGCTACCACCATCGGGCAGGACCTGGGCTGTGAAATTGATGAAGCGGGCGGCATCGTTACGGACGAGCTTGGCCGCACCAACATCAAAGGAGTATATGCTGCTGGTGACACCGTGAGTATTCTGCAGAATCAACTGGTATGGGCCGCAGCGAGCGGTAGCAAAGCGGCTATAGGCCTGAATACAGACCTTGCAACAAGCTTTTTCGACCAATAGTGCCCTAGAACTGCTGTACCTTGTTCCGAGAAGTGATACGGGCACTTGGACGCACGATCAATCTTCTCCTAGGTCTCACAGGCGGAGGGTTTTGGCACCGAGATTTGCAGTCTCATTAACGACCCGTTGTGGCAGTCCACGCTTAGCGATAGATCGTACCACCATCAGCCATGAGAGCAGGTATGCCATCCGACCCGTGTGGGTTTTAGTGTGGGAGTGTCACGTTAGGCTTTGAGTGTCCCCGATTTGCGGCTTTCGTTGTCCCTGGTTTAGGACTGAACGAATATAGCCACCAGTCCCGGTTCTACGATTTCTAGCTTGTGGCTTTCCTGGAACCGATCTTGTTGATCTTACTCTGTGCAAGCGTCAGGTGGAGCCTTTCCACAGGAGAAGCCAACTGGGAAGCAGCAGGCTGACTGTAGAGGCGAGCGGTATCGATCGGACTGTGATGTCTCCAAATCGACCCTCGCTCAGTCGACTGCCGATTTGCATTAGTACCCGCAAGATAGAGTAGTTGCGCTTCGGCTTGCGAACCTGGCTCTTGTAACTATTCGGTTCCCTGACCGAGCAGGGCTATGGCTTTCTGTGAATAGGTGGTTGAGCGCGTCACAAAGTCTATTATCGTGACCAGTTGTTCATCGCTGAAGCCGTCGAGTAAGCTGCTGAACGTATTGCCGAGGCTATCGAACAGTCGGACCAATTCTGCAAAACGCTCCTGGTCCAATTCCACAATAACACGTCGCCGATCTTCTGTATCGCGCACCCGGCGCACAAACCCTTTTCTTTCCAGGCGGTCAATCAGGCCCGTGACTGACGCGGTGGAGAGGCCTGTGGCGGTCGCTATCTCTCCTGCCGTCAGTGACCCTCTTCCACTGAGAAGGAAGAGGGTCTTCTCCTCGGTAGCCCCAAGTCCAAGCTTGTCTGCCATCGCCCCGTGGAAGAACACGGCGGCGGTGCTGTTTTGATAGATGGCTTGCACAAGCTTCTCTTCGATTTGCAGCCGATTCGGCAGCGGAACATTCGAGTTATTAGAGCGGTTACGTAGTCTTGACAAGATTGGCCTCCTCTGATAATATACGGGTAACCAAGTATTTCGTCAAGACGAGATATTAGGCGAAACGTAATAAATAGCGAGGAGTGGGAGCAATCATGAAACTACTTGTAATTGGCGCTACAGGTCGCACAGGGCGGCATGTCCTCGACCAGGCTATACATCGAGGCCATGAAGTCACCGCATTCGCGCGGCGGCCGGAGAAGCTGGCGGAGGTTCGAGGGCTCAAAGGGGTGATTGAAGGCGACGCATTGAACCTTGAATACATCCGCAGCGCGGTAAAAGGGCAAGACGTCGTGATCTGCGCGGTGGGTGGCAGTGGCATCGTTCGCAACCTGATCTGCGCTCTGCGAGAAACCGGAGCTGAGGCGGAAACAACGGGGCGAGCACAACGTATAGTAGTAACCAGCAGCCGTTCCGTTGTAGCGACACGCCCCCGGTTCTGGGTTATGCTGGCATGGTTGATCTTTCGGGAGGCATATGTGGACCTTGCGCGGGCAGAGGGTATGCTCGAAATGAGCAACCTGAACTGGAGCATCGTGCGGGCCATGATGCTCACCGACAAACCTTTTACCGGCAGGGTACATACCGACTTCGAGCAGAACGCCATCGGCGGCGACTGGACCCTCGCCCGCGCAGATTACGCCATGGTGCTGCTTGATGTTGCCGAGAACCCAAACATGATCGGGAAAGCGGTAGGCGCAAGCGGCGCTAAACCCATGAACAGCAAGATGAAGATGGGAAGCGGAAGAGCGGCGAAGCAGAGAAGTAGAGAAGTAGAGAAGTAGAGAAGTAGAGAAGTAGAGAAGTAGAGAAGTACCTACAACATAGCGCGACTGTCTACATCCGTGTAGTTTAGCTTCGGGTATAGGCGCCGTTATACAGAAGTATTCAGAAGTTCTACACTGAAGCGAAAAGGAGTTCTACCGCCATGACCAGGTCTGATCACCAGAATACCAGGCCAGCCGATGAGGCAGCCGTTCGCGCCGTTTTGGGGCAACTTGTAGCAGCATGGAATCGCGCTGATGGCGCAGCCTACGGCAATCTCTTCACCCCGGATGCCGACTACATTGATGTCACGGGAACGCATACCAGGGGCGCTCTAGCCATCGGGCAGCTTCACCAGTTCCTATTCAACGGCCCTCTCAAAGGCAGTCAGTTGGAGGGTTGGGATGAGGAGGCGAACCTGGAAGCAGAGATACACTTCCTCGACTCCGGCATAGCCCTCGTAATAGGAGGTGGCGCATCTCGTCTAGAGGGCCAGCTAGAAGCGCCTGAAGACCGAAGATCAATCAACACCAGCGTCCTCATCAAGCGCGATGGCGAGTGGCGTATCCGGGCTTTTCAGAACAACCGTGTCAATCCCGTCTATCTAATTCAATCTATGCCTGGCTCGGCAGAGGGCGACCTGAGGGGCGCGGCACGGCAAAGGACCTCCGATCAACAAGGCGAGATTGGGAAGAGAGGAGGATTGGCATGAGTGGGCCGCCACGGACCACACGGACCACACGGGCCGGGTGGACAGCGTCGGGTGTAGTTGAGGCGCCGGTCGAGAAGGCGTGGAAGGCTCTGCTCGATGCCCTTCCAGACCTGCCGACTTCTGTGCGAGGCGCTATCGTCACCAGAAATAGCGATCAGTCCTTCATTACTTCAGCAGGTAAACCAGGTGAAGGTAAAATGCGTTTCGAGATCGACCGGAAGCGTCACCAGATTGCCATCGAGGGTGAGTGGTGGTATCGTGGTGTCTATTCGGTTGAGCCTCATGCGAATGGAAGCCTACTCGTGTACCGCGTCTACAACATCGCGCCCGGTATCGGCTGGTGGGCTGTCCAATCAGTGCAGGGTCAGCAACATGCCCGTACCATGCCGCGACGATTAGAGGCTCTACTGGGGCTAATCGGGCAGCATCTGGGGTGCAAGGTCGTTATGCTCACCCGATAGACAGGTCGGCAACCCGGCGAGGCTGGAGGAAGAGCGGACAAGCATCACCACTTAGTTGCGGTACTTCCTACTGGCTTGGCTGAAGAAGCAAGTCATTGCTGGCCTTGCTGTCCTTCTTACCCCTTTACCCCATGCTCCAGCGAAAGGCAATCAGTTCACTTGTGAACCAGAGTGCGAATTGTACGAAAGTTTGGCGCATTCGGTACGTAAGTTTGGCGTCACACTGGAAACTGTGTTATGCTTGGACCTGTT
>JADMIH010000243.1 GCA_015478675.1 Chloroflexota bacterium
GAGATAGTGGTCAATACGGTAGATCTGCTCCTCGGTGAAGACCTCACTCAGTTGGCGGTTAAGCTGCTGCGCGCTCACCAGGTCGTGGCCGAACGGCTTTTCGATCACGATACGCCGCCAGGAAGTATCTGTGGCGGGTAGATAGGAAGCAGAGCCTGTAACATTGCCATTCGATGAGGGACTTTTGGTGTTCACCAACCCAGCCGCGCCCAGCTGTGCGATGATTTGCGAGTAGAAGTCGGGTGGGGCAGAAAGGTAGTACAGGCGGTTGCCCATTGTGCCGCGCTGCTGGTCTACCTCTTCCAGCTTGCTGCCCAGTTTTTTGTAGCCTTCAGCATCGTCGAAGCTGGAGGAGACGTAGAAAAGGCCCTGCGCAAAGGAGTCCCACACGCTGGGGCGTTGTGACGGCTTGTTGCGGGCATACTTCTCAACGGAGTCTTTCATCTGCTGGCGGAAGTCGTCGTCGGAAAGTGGACGGCGGGCGAAACCGACTATTGTAAAGCCGCCCGGCAACCGCCTCTCTACAGAGAGGTTGTAAAGGGCAGGGAGGAGCTTGCGGTGCGCCAGGTCACCGGTAGCTCCAAATAGCACGAAGACGGAAGGGTCGGGAGTGCGCTGCATACGCAACCCTTCCCGCAATGGATTTTCGATGACGGGTGTTGTGAGTATTGCTACCATGGTTGCTCTGTGGTTGCTCTGTAGTTGCGAGGGACCAGTGGCTAACCCCTAACCCTGGATCCCTATCTATCTATTTTGCTTTTGTAAATACCCTGGGCTGTGCCCTGTATGTCTCTGACTACCTTGCTGGCGTCGCCTGAGCTTTCGGCAGCTTGCTCGGCAGCGGCGCTGTGGTCTAGCACTGCGTTGGAAGCCTCTTCAGACCCCACATTGGTGGTGGTGGCGGATACGCTTGGCGTGCCGGGAGCTACCGACTTGAGAGACTCAGCGGCGACCTGGGACTCGATGGCGTCAGCGGCGCGCACCGCGTGCCCGCCAAACTGGTTACGCAGTGCGGCGATTACCTGCGCGCTATAAGACTCATCCTGCCGAGAGTAGAAGCGAGCCATGAGGGAAAGGGTGATTACAGGTGCGGGTACAGAGTGGGCAATGGCCTCAAGCACAGTCCATCGCCCTTCGCCGGAGTCTTCAACGTAGCCGCGTATGTTATCGAGGCCCTCGCCATCCTGCTCGAAGGCGCGCTCGGCCAGCTCAAGAAGCCAGGAACGAACGACGCCCCCATTGTTCCACACTCTGCTCAGGCGGGCAAAGTCTATCTGGTAGTCGCTGGCCTTGAGTATCTCGAAGCCCTCGCCGTAGGACTGCAACATACCGTACTCAATGCCGTTGTGCACCATTTTGGTGAAGTGCCCGGCACCGTGAGGGCCGAAGTAGTCGTAGCCATCTGCGTTGGGGGCGAGGGTGGCGAAGAGCGGGCGCAAGTGCTCGAATATATCTCGCTCACCGCCCATCATCATGCAGTAGCCGTTCTTGAGGCCCCAGATGCCGCCCGAAGTGCCAACGTCCATAAAGTGGATGTTGTATTCCTGGAGGATCTTAGCGCGGGCTATAGAGTCGCGGAAGTTGGAGTTGCCGCCATCTATGATGATGTCGCCCTCTTTGAGGAGGGGAATAAGCTGCCGTATTTGCTGGGTGGTCGGGTCGCCCGCAGGCACCATAATCCAAACAGCCCTGGGCATTTCCTGCAAGTTGCTGACAAGCTCTTCCAGCGAGAAGGTAGGCACAGCGCCATTTTGCGCCGCCTCACGAGTCTTCTCCGGCGAGCGGTTGTAGGCCACGATGCGGTGCCCACCAAGCAGCAGCCGTTCGACCATGTTCGCGCCCATGCGCCCAAGCCCTATGAAACCTAACTCCATCTTTGTTCCTCCGGGGACTGGGCCAGGGTATAAAGATTAGTGGCAGAACTTTCGACTGCTGACCACCTTATACCCTTACCCTGGTTTTATACTCCGAGCCGTGCGACCGCCGCCTTTATTGCCTCTCTTATGCGCTCTACGCCTTGAGCGTGGTCGCCTTCTATGTGGAGGCTGATTGCACGGCGGCCATGCTGTTGCAACGATTGCAAGTCGCCCATAGCCTGCGCTTTTATCAGAGTGCCAAAGCTAAAGGGCTGGCCGGGTATCGGCAGGTCATGACGTGGGTCGCAGGTAATTTGCAAATACACGCCCTTGTTGGGGCCGCCCTTGTGCAGCTGGCCTGTCGAGTGCAGGAAGCGTGGGCCGTAGCCGAAGGTGGTAGCCACCTTGAGGGCGTCGCGCACCGCGAGGCGGGCATCCTGTAAAAGCTCCTCATGCTCACCGATGCTAGGGATGTACGCCATCATAGCCACATAATCACCTTGCTGCACGGTGCTGAAGAAGGCCTGAAGTGCGCTCTCCAGTGTGCCTTCCGACCCTGCTCGCTGCAACGCCTCGTTGTCACCGTACAGGTCAAGGCCATTCTCGCGCAGGATCGCATCTTCCTGCGGCAGCTTGCCTTCTTTCAGGTAAACCTCGAGGAGACGCCTGGTGTTATCCTTGCTCTCCTGCACGTTCGGCTCGTCAAAGGCATCTATACCGAGGAAATGGCCCGCCACCGCCGTAGCCATCTCCCACCGGAAGAACTCCGCGCCCAGAGCTTCTTTGCTTTTCATGTTGAGGCGCACAACGGGTTGGCCTGCGTCTTCCAGCTTTTGGAGAGCATGTTCCTGCTCGGCATTGACCGAGCCTTCCACAGAGAGGTAGACAAAGAGCCGGTCGCGCCCGTACGCCGAGGGACGGCCCAGAGGCTCGCCTGTGATCGGGATCAAGCCCTTGCCCTCTTTGCCTGTGCTTTCGGCAATTAGCTGCTCGGCCCACAGGCCAAAGCTATCGAGGTCGGGCGACGTGGTGATAGTCACCTTGTCGTGCCCCGCTGCCCACAATTTGCCCATTATCGTGCCCAACCACGCGCCAGGATTGTCCTCCGGGTTGACGCATGGCGCGCATGCCTCAGCCATCGTTTCGCCGCCGTTGAGCAAAGCTCCAATATCTACGCCCATAAGGGCGGCAGGCACAACCCCAAAGTAGGAAAGGGCTGAATAGCGCCCGCCAATGTCAGCAGGGTTCAGGAAGATGCGCCGGAAACCCTCATTCTTCGCCAGCGTCTCAAGGCCGGAACCGGGGTCGGTGATGGCGATGAAGTTTTCGCCCGCCTTGTCGCCTTTAGAGGCGTTCACCTTTTCGCGGAAGTAGCGGTAGAAGCTGATAGTCTCGGTAGTGCCACCCGACTTGGTAGAAACTATAAAGAGGGTGTTAGGAAGGTCTATCCGCCTCTCGATTGCCTCTATCGTGCCCGGCTCTGTGGAGTCGAGCATGAAGAAGCGCGGGTATCCATCCTTTGGCCCGAAGACACGGTTGATTACTTCCGGCGCGAGCGACGACCCGCCCATACCGAGGAGTACTACGCCAGTGTAACCTGCCTTCTTGACCTCTTCCGCGAAGCCTTTGATATCAGCTGCGCGGTCCTGCATCAAGTTAGCCACTGTAAGCCAGCCCAGGCGGTTCTTTATCGTCTTCTGGGCACCCTCATCTTTGGTCCAAACAGTAGGGTCTTTCTCCCAGATTTTGGAGACTATCTGCTCTTTGCCGAGTTGCCGCAGGCTGGAGTCAACCTGCGGACCTTGTTCCCCCAGGCTGGTCGAGTACCTTTCCGAAAGCCCGGAGAGGAGGCTTTCGCGCTTGGCTTCTATGCAGGCGTCTAACGTCTTGAAGCTCTTGGAGAAGGACTCGACCCCCTCGATCGTTAGCTCAGTCGTAATCTGCTTGAGCGAAATGCCGAGACTTTCCAGATCGACAAGCTGCTTCCTCGCTTTGTCTACATCCTTGTCTATGGTGCGCGCCACTTTGCCGTGATCCTTGAAGGCTATGATCGTCTGGGGCGGCATTGTATTCACAGTATCGGGGCCGATAAGATCGTCAATGTACATCACGTCGTTGTAGGCGGGGTTTTTGGTCGAGGTGGATGCCCAGAGGGGTCGCTGCACGCGAGCGCCTTTAGCTTTCAGCTTCTGGAAGCGGTCGCTGTTGAACACCTGCAAAAACTCCTGATAGGCCATCTTGCTGTTGTTGATAGCGGTGGTGCCGAGGAGGCTCTTGATAAGCTCCTCTTTCTGTGGGTCCTTCTCATTCTTGAGAAGGTCTTCCAACGCCTTGTCTGCCTTCGTGTCTACACGGCTCACGAAGAAAGAGGCCACAGATGCTATCTTGTCTACAGGCTTGCCTTCGGCCACCCTGCGCTCAAGCGCGCTCAGGTAAGCCTCCATCACCTCTTTGTGTACATCTACCGAGAAAATGAGGGTGATATTAACGTTGATGCCCTCGTATAGCAACTCCTCGATAGCGGGGATACCCTCGGCGGTGGCGGGCACCTTGATGAAGATGTTGGGTCTGTTAACCAGCTTGTGGAACTCCTGCGCTTCTTTGATCGTGCCCTGCGTGTCGTGGGCTAAGCCGGGTGCTACCTCTATAGATATATAACCGTCAAGGCCCTCAGTCTTGTCGAAGACAGGCTTGAAGATGTCGGCGGCATCTGATATATCCTCTACGATCAGTATTTTATAGA
>JADMIH010000244.1 GCA_015478675.1 Chloroflexota bacterium
GCCTGGTCCACGGCGGCCTGGGCAGCGGCGACATCGCCGGGTAGCCCGCCTGTTTTGAGGGCATCCAGCTTGGACTGTGCCTGGTCTACCTGCGCCTGGGCTGCCGCCACGCTGCTTGCTGTGCCGCCGGATTTGAGGTCGTTGACTTTAGCCTGAGCTTGATCTACTTGCGCCTGGGCTGCGGTGATCTCCTGGGGCTTTGGACCCGCTTTGAGCTGCGCGAGCCTGGCGTTTGCCGAGTTGACGCCTGCCTGGGCTACGGCTATATCTTGAGGAGAAGGGCCTGCTTTGAGTTTATCGAGGGCTGCCTGGGCGTCTGCGATTTGCGCATCGGCCTGGTTCAGCTGGGCTATCTCGCTTTGTTTGGCGGCGGTGTAGTCGAGGTTAGCCTGGTCTACCTTACCTTGAGCGTCCTGTACGTCGCGCAGGGCCTTTTCTTCGGCACGCTTCTGGTCGTCGGTGAGGTTTTTGGGGTTAGTCTGGTCGTTGTCGAACTTTATCTTGCCGTAAGTGTCTTGCGCGTTTTGGAGGGCATTTGAGGCTTGCTGCAAGGCGATGCGCGCCTGCTCTTTGTTGTTGGAGGTGGTGGCGGCTACCTGGACTTTGCCGGCTTTTGCCTGGTCTATTTTGGCCTGGGCGGCGGCGATGTCGCTGGGGTTGGGTGGCGCTTTTAGCTGGTTGAGGTTAGCCTGGGCCTGGTCAACTTCGGCTTGCGCGGCGGCTATTTCTTGCTGGGTAGGGCCTGCTTTGATAGCGTCGAGGTTGGCTTGCGCCTGATTACGCGATGCTTCTGCCTGAGCTATCTGGTCAGGGCTGGCGGGCTGGCGGGCTGTTTGCAGGTTAGCTTGAGCCTGGCGGAGAGCGGCCTCGGCTCCGGCGATATCCTGCGCTGAGGCGGGCTGCTTTGCCGTCTGGAGCCTGGCCTGAGCCTCTCTGAGGGTAGCTTGAGCCCCGGCTATGTCACTGGCTGACGCTCCTTTTCTGATGCCGTCGAGCTTGGCCTGGGCTGCGTTTAGCTGGGCCTGGGCAGCGGCGACGTCCTCAGGGCGACCTCCCGCCTTTGTCTGGTTTAGCTGGGCGATGGCGGCGTTGAGGTCGGCCGTGGCGGCGGCTATGTCGGCGGGCTGCGGGCCCTCTTTGGCTTGCTGTAGCTTCAGCTTGCTGATTTCCAGTTGTACTTTGGCTTCATTTAGCTGCCTTTGCAGGGCGGTAGTGTCAAGCTCGGCGAGCAGTGTGCCGGGTTTTACGGCATCTCCTTCTTTTGCAAGCACTCTGGCAACCTGGCCGCCCGACTTGAAGGAGAGATTCGCGCTCGTCTGGGCCGTCAACTTGCCCGTTGTCTGTACGGAGGAGATGATCGTGCCGCGCCGGACGGTGGCGGTGGGGAGGCTCTTTGGCGGGCTGAGGAAGAAGTAGGCTGCTGCTATGGCTATGGCAAGGAGCAAGAGCAAGGGTAGGGCGAGCCTCAACCTGCGCCTCTTTGGGGGCAGCATCTGCGCTTCGCCGGTTGTGCCAAAGGTCGAGGGGAGGACGATAGGGGAGGCTATTGTCGGGTCAAGGTCGGGACGCGAGACGCCGTCAGGGTGTTCGATGCCGTTGCCTGGGGTTTTGTCATGTCGTGGCAATATATCTTTCATATCTTTTCGCTTTCCGTTAGATGCCTGTATTCCATTGTTAAGTATAGCGCAAAAAGGACAATGCTGTTAGAGGACGATGGGATGTAACTGTTCAGAGTTGGGGTGGCGGAACAAAGTTCAAGGGTATATGTGCGGGTGCGCCCTCGCCTGCCCTCACCCGCCCTCACCCCCTCTCCCACAAGGGGAGAGGGGGCTTTCTCCCTCACCCCATGCCTCTCCCTTCACGGGAGAGGCATGGGGGCTTTGTGCCCTCTAACTCTTGTTCTGAATGCTTACGATGAGGCTACACTGAGGGCCGCGAAGAGGGTGTGGGCTTACGACTTACTCGTATCTTAGCGCCTGGCTTACTTTTAGATGGGCTGCGCCGAGGGCAGGGCCTATGCTTGCTACTGCCGTCAGCAGGAGGGTGAAAGCGAGAGCATTTGCTATCATAGCTGCTGGGAAAACGAAGTCGAGGGGGAAGAGGACGTTTGCCATCAGCCACACGAGGCCGCGAGCCAGAGGGTAGCCGATGAGGAGGCCGAGGAGGAAGCCCGCGCCGCCCATGAGCAGAGCCTCTGTGAGGAATATCTGTATGAGGTGCGAGTTGCGCCCGCCTATGGAGCGCATTACGCCGATTTCGCGGCGGCGCTCCAGCACGTTGAGGGTGAGAGTGTTAGCGATGCCGATGCCGCCTATCGTGCCTACGATGACGGTCATAGCATAAAGGAGGATAGTGAGTATCTTGCTAGCTTCGAGGCTGCTCTCTTTGTCGGCGTAGGAGGCGAGCATACCGGGCGACAGCGTGTGATACTTGCGCTCGATCAGGGCGAGGGCGTTCTCCACATAAGCGGCGTCTGATTGCTGCAACTTTACAGCGAAGAAATCGGCTGCGCCTGAGCGACGCATCAGCCGGGAGGCTGTGTCGAGGGGGACGAAGACTTTGCCTGTGGCTGATGATTGCAGGCTTTGCGCGTCGTCGTTCACCAGGCCCACTACGAGGAGGCTGGTGTCGGTGCCGCCTACGGTTAGCTCCACTCTGTCGCCGGGGTGGGTGTTGGTGGCAGCGGCGAACCTGTCGGAGAGGACCGTTGCCTCCGGCTCGTCGCCATTGAACCATCTGCCTTCTGTGAGTCTGTAGCGGTAAAGGGTGGTGTCGGGTGGGATGCCCCACATGGTGACGCGGGCAGCGCCGACAGAGGCGGCGGATGAGGCCCACGGCTCGACCTGCTTGACCTGTGGCATCGAGCGTAAGGTGGCGGCGAAGCCCTGCCCTACAGGTTCCTGGAACCAGACCCAGGCGTCGGAGCCGTAGAGGTCGTAGGCGTGGTCTATGGATGTGATTACCGAGTTGGAGGTGCTTTGGGCCGCGAGGAATGCCGCCGCCGCCAAGCCGATGGCGCAGACCGTCACGAGGTTACGCCCTTTGCGCCGGGCGAGATTGCGTATCGCCATCGCGGGCACACGGGGCAAGCGGCTCATCTTCTGCACTAACCTGTCGAGCCAGCCCTGCCCGTACGTCGCGCTGATGCCGTAGCTGTCGAGGGCCTTGCGCACGGTGATGGAGGCACCCTGCCAGGCGGGGAGAAGGGCGGCGAGGGTAGTTACGCCCACCCCTACGCCTATCCCCTGTAAGATGTCGAGGGGGTCTACGCGGAGGCCGTTGATTGTGAGGTTGAAGAGGTTGCCGAGATAGAGGAGGAGAGCGTAGCCGCCCAGAGTGCCGAGTAGCAGCCCTATGCTTGTGCCTACGATGCCGTATATCACACCCGCTACGACGTAGATGCCGATTACTTTGCCGCTCGTGGCGCCGATGGCCTTCATCGCGCCTATCTCGCCCATTTGCTCTGAGATGACGGCGGCGAGGGTGTTGGCTACGAGGAAGGAGGAGATGACCAGCCCTACTATGGAGAAGACGGTCATGAGGGAGACGAGAGCGTCGAGCTGTTTTTTCCCTGTGTAGTCGTCAGGGTTGCGCTCCCAGTAGGAGCCGAAGGCAAGATTGCGCTTGTCAAAGACGCGCTCTATCTCCTGGCGTGTATCGGTGCGCACGCCGGGCGAGAAGTCTTTGAGGCGCACAAGTAGCTGGTTGTCGCCTGCCGCGCCGTACATCTTCTGCACTTCGGTGTCTAATGTGTAGGCGACTGAGGTGCCCAGGATAGAGGCTGTGGGGTAGGATGGGGATTTGGCGAAGCCAACCACTAAGAGGGTCTGCGACTGGTTGCCGGGTCCGGCTCGGTAGAGTATCTGGTCGCCTATCTGGATGGGGGCGACATCTTTGACGGAGGCTTCGAGGGCGACTTCGCCGCGCCGGGGCCAGCGGCCTTCTACGAGGTCAATTTTGTTGACGCGCATGTCGCCGAAGTTTTTGATGCCGTTGAAGTAGATGTCGCGCCAGGCTCCGGTAGCGTACCATTTTGTGTAGTATGTGGCTCGCAACTCGGCTGCGGCGACGTTTTGCACCTGGTTGACAGCGCCGATAACGTTGTCGGGGGCCTGGGAGAGCCACCAGCGCATATCCTGCTGCGAGTTGTTGTTATAGGCAGCGGTTTGGGCGGCGGTCATGTTCTTGGAGGTTGAGGTGATCGCCACGATGCCGGCAACGCCGATGACGATGCCTATGATGGTGAGGAAGGAGCGCAAGCGCCTGCGGGTGAGGTCGCGATACGCTTTGCGAAGGGATATTAGCATTACGAGTTACGAGTTACGAGTTGATGGGGGTAGGGGAATGGGTTGCTATTTTATTATACCAATATATTGTGGGGGATAGGTGGGGTATGGGATGGCGCGGCGTTCTCCCTGGCTGATTAGCTGCGCTCTATAAGCTGATGAGGGGAGAGGGGGGCTGTGGGCCCTCGCCGGCCCTCGCCGGCCCTCACCCCCAAACTCCCTCTCCCATGAAGGGAGAGGGGGCCAGGCTAGCCCTTCCACCCCCAACCCCGAACATTTACCACCAACGGGT
>JADMIH010000425.1 GCA_015478675.1 Chloroflexota bacterium
CGAGGAAGATCAGCGACACCAGGTAATCATTCCAGACCCACAGGAACTGGAAGATAGCGAACGAAGCGAGCGCCGGCACTGAGAGAGGCAGCACCAGCCGCGTGAAGACGGTGAAAGGTGATGCGCCATCTATATAAGCCGACTCGAATAGGTCGCGCGGCAGCTGGCTAATATAGTTGAAGAGCAAATATGTTGCCAGCGGCAGGCCAAAGCCGGTATGCGCCAGCCAGACCGCCAGGAACGTGCCGTTGATATCAAGCGACGTGTACGCGCGCAGCACAGGGATCAAAGCCACCTGGAGCGGCACTACAAGCAGCGCGACCACCAGGCCGAACAACACTCTGCGCCCTGGGAAGCGCATCCAGGCGAAAGCATGGGCAGCAAAGGCAGCCAGTAATATCGGAATCACCGTTGCAGGTATCGCCACCGTGAGGGTGCTGATGAACGCCCCACCCATGTTGTTACCTTGCTCGGTCGTGATACTGCCGTCGGGGGCCTTATAGGTATATTGCCCACCGGTCAGCACACTGGCATAGTTGCTCAAGCTGAAGTTGGCGTTGGAAACCACCTGCTTTTCTTGCACGTTGACGAGCCGCGAGCGGCGGTTAGCCCACTTCACCTGTCTCCCGTCCGGCAAGGTATATCCCGCAATTAATTGGTCGTCGGTAACAGCCGTTCCGGCTACTTGCAAAGGCTTATCGAGGGCTATCCCCGTTTGTAACTGAAGCTGGCTGGTGGTAACCCAATCGGGGTGGGGTACCACAGTCCACCACCCTGTGGTCGAGATGTTGTCGCGGGTCCGAAATGAGGAGATCAGCAGACCCAACGTTGGGATTGTCCACACGACACATATCAGGAGCAGCACGATGTTCACCACGATGCTCCCCGTGTTTCTTTTGCGGCGTGGGGCCGGAGCAAGAGCGGCGCGGGGCTGCGCGGTTGCTGTCCGGGGCTGTGCGACGGCCATTAGAATCCCTCCTGGTTGCGTAACTGGCGCAGGTT
>JADMIH010000245.1 GCA_015478675.1 Chloroflexota bacterium
CGATGCTTCCACACGCAGAGTCTACATCGCGCGGATTAACCTATGGTGGACCCTAGTACAGAGTTTGGTGCTATCGACCTGCCACTTGCCGTCCGGTCCCTGGATGACATGCAGGATGATCCTGCCGGAGTACACGTTCGCCCCTTGACTGTCTCGGGTCGCCTCATGCCAACCCGTTCTCGGAATATTCAGCATTCCGGAATTGTCTGCGAACCATTCGGCAGACTCCACCGGCGCGTCGCCTTCCACTCGGAATTCTCAACATGCGACAGCGCAAACGACGAGTAGTTTGAGCACGCTGGTGGTCCGATTGTTGGTCCGGTTGACGCTGGCAACCCACTGGTCGTTGTGCAAGCCCCGAGACTGATTGGACCCACAGCTACCGCCGCCAGGAACAGCCATCTCCTCATGCCTTCAGAATCTCACACGGGATGCATCGGCGCTTCAGTAGCCGTCCCCGATCTGCCGTCCCGCCACGGTCAATGACCGCCCCGCTCCCGGCGGTCAGGGACACTCGGGCTGGAACTCGGACTTGTAGGATTCCATGATGAGCCGGGTTGAGAAGACTGCATGGATTCTCGGTTCGACCGTTCTGTTCCTGGTCGCTTGCATATGGACAGTGCGCTGGGTGGTCGACCAGCATCATTGCCAGACGTCAGACCCTTGGGGTGCTCCGCCTGGCGGAAGGGCTGCTGCGTGCTCGGGGCACGGCTCAGCCGTTCACGTCGGTCTCGCCCTCGTCGTCCTGACCGGTCTGATCGTGATTGCGACCATTGCGCTCACGATCCGGGTCTCAACCCGAAGGGGCAACGAAGCCCACTGACCCGGCGATCAGGGGCAGTCAGTGAGCCGGCACTCGACGCCTGCGATTCAAGTGGATTGCGGTGACGGTCGGGACCAGGACAGCCACTGCCAAGAGAGCCAACGTCAATGAGCTGCCGTAGGTGTGCGATTGCCCGGCGAGTGCCGTGCAATGAGTAGGCACAGGTGGAGACACCCCAGAAGTACAGCCGTAGCCTGCCGAAGTGAAGACTGCGAACTGTTTGACGAAGAGCCAGAGAGCAAGCAGGAAACCGCCCGGCAGCAGAAGTGTGCCAACGAGCTTGTCCTGGATTCGCCATTGAGGTGAGGTCCACAGCAGGACCACACCGATCATCCACCCGGAAGCGGTCGTGACGACTGCGAGAATCTCCTGCAAGGGAGTACTCCAACCCTGGGCAATGACCAACCATGCGGCGAACGTGAGGATGCTCCCAAAAGGGAGAAGGATGATAGCCACGGTTTCGTTGCGGGCCGACCGCCGGAAGTCACGTTCAGTCACATCCTCAGGTGGGGCAGCCAGCACATCCAGATTGTCGCACGCTGGCACTCAGATTGCGCTGCCTACCCGGCTGTCGGGGTCTCTCTTCAGCGCACTTCGAACTTGAGGCTAGGGACCAGTCCTGATGCCCAGGATGCGCCACGGTCCGGCGGCGCCTTGGCGCCCGATGTACACAAATCTGGTCTGAGAGCCATCGGTCGATCCGTAGACCTTCTTGTACGTGGCGTCGAAGGTGACGAGGGCTTGCTGGATGTTCGTGAAGCCGGGATAGTCCCCTCGTGCAAACGGAGCCGGGCTAACTCTGAGGTGCATGCTCGTCACTGAGAGAGTGTTCGATCGATCGCTGTCGGGGGCAGTCGAATACGTCCGTTGGACCGAGGGTGACAAGAGTGCATCCGCCTCCGTCCACTGGTGGGCGTTCACCGCTGCGAAGTAGGACGATACCGTCGACCGTGCTGACGGTTGCTGCGTCGTCGGTGTCTGTGCCGAGCAGCCACTGACGACCAGCCCGAGCGAGAGTGCGATGCATGTCGCAGGCAGCTTGACGATCACGCTGCGAGCCTATCCACGGAGTGCGAACCCGCTGGGCTTGGTGCGCCCCACCTACTCGGCGGCAGGAGACAGTCTGGGTCGGCTTGCTGGCTTGAACTCCTGGGCCGGGGCCATTGACTATGCGGAATACCCGATCACGGGTGCAAAAGTCAGCAACCCGAGCATAAAGGCCACCAGGGGCAGCCAATTCCCGCCGGACCGCACCAAGTCGATGACGGCTAGGACCATCGTCAATATCCCCAGGAAAAGCGTCACACCGGCCAGTGTGCTGGTTCCGACTGTCCAATCGGACGTGTGACTGACCCACACGAACAGCCCGATCTTGGCGATGATCCCGATGAACGCCAGGGTGATGGTCATCTGTCGAAGGCTGACGGCTGCGGCCACGAACAGCAGCGTACTCACCGCAATCAGACCGAGGGCAGGCAGTGGCGGGCGGCTCTTTCCCGTATGCCCGGAGATGCCCGTCAGTGACACCCGTTCAGATTTGGCACAGAGGACAGGAACCTCCGTGCCGCCTCGCTCCGGCGTTCTGGGCACCCAGGCGTTCACGACACGCTGACGAGCAAGGCTCGGAAGAGTCCGTAGCCAGCGACTATCGCTCACCCGACCAAGCGCCCGAGGCTCAAGGCTTCTCGCATTCGTGACGATGCGAAGATCATGGAAGTCTCTGATCCCGCACATCTAGAAAGGGCTGATTCAGGGTTCACCCTCATCGAACTCATGGTGGTTCTGTTGATCCTGGCTATCCTGCTCGCCATCGCCATCCCAACGTTTCTCAGGACGAGCAAGTCGGCCAAGGATCGAGGAGCACAGCAGAATCTGAACACGGCGCTTGTGACCTCAGACTCCGTCTTTCAGATGAACGGCCAGTCCTTCGCCCTGGGCAGCACTGCCCAGTACGCCTCGTTCCCCACATTCATGGCGACCTCGCTCGCCAGCGGACAGCCTTCGCTCGGGTTCACGACTTCAACGTCAACCAGTCCCTCCAGCATCTCGGTGTACGTGTCCGCTGGAGGCAACGGAATCGTGCTCGCCAACCGATCTTCAGCCGGGAACTGCTGGTACACGATCGGAAACCCGAGGGCTATCTCCACCACGATCAACTCGGCCAACAAGCAAAGGCCCTATGGGACCGGTGCAGCCACGGCGACTGCAACCACCAGCCCCAAGGCGGGCACAGCGTCTGCCCAGACCATCTACTTTCCCACCGCCGCCGGCAACTACTACGCCGAGGTGTCTGGTGACGCAGTCACGGCGGATTGCAGCGCATCGAATCCCAAGCTCACCGGCACCGGGGCCAAGTTTCAGATCGCTCAATCGAGCTTTCCAAACTGAACTGACGCTCATTCTGCGCATCACAGGGGCCTCGTAACCCCGTTTGGAAATCCACTCCAGCGACCTCGGTCAGAACCCCCGCCCAGTAGCGAGGAAGTAAGGGTTATCCACACGCCCCGAGGTGCCGGTCGGGGGCAGGGGACTTTCGATCTAGTGGGGACCCATGGTCAGCGTGACTGGAACGGGATGAGGCTGGGGCAGCGCCAAAATACCATCGCCAATCAACACGGCGTCGTATGTCCCCACGGGAAGCGGAGGCATTGCATTGGGTAGGCAAGGGGGGTCTGGACCAGGCGGAGGACCGCATCCCAGGTAGGTCGTGTCCAATTGAAACGGGAGACGATTGATGCCTGGAGCAATGATGTATGGGCGGAGCAGGCAAGCTGCTGCAAATCCCACCTCAGGTGTGTATTTGCTGTTGGTGAGGGCGACAGCGAAGTCTGGACGACATCGTGTCGTGAGGTTGATGGAAGTACGTCCACGGTTCACCACCACCAGGGTGCCTTCGATGACACGTCCAGACTGGATTCGGTTGGCCTTTAGAGCGATGCGGACACTGAGGTGCGGGTCGGAGGGCACTAGGCCGTACCCACCCGGCAGCGGTGGCGCTGTCGTCGTTGGCACTCCCGTCGTGTTTGACGTTCTCGGTTGGGTCAGACCGCAGGCTGTCGCAACAGCCATAGCGGTGAGAAGAGCCAGTGGGACTCTGAGCCGTCTTGCGAACATCTTCCCTCCATGGGCTACAAACCAGTATCACCGAAGTCCCGCCAGTAGTCGCCGAAGTTCGGCACCTGGTCTACGACTGAGAGGTTCGTTCAGTTGACATCCTTCCGTACTACTCCTGGCGTTGTGGGGCAGTCATACAGTGGCGTCGATGACTCCACCTGATGATGTGGTCTATGCCATCAAGATCAGCCCAGCCGGAACGGCCCGCCTATGTGCCGCTGCGGGGATCACTCCGCCAGTCTGGGAAGATCGGGAGTGGGCTGAAATCGACGTTCAACGGCAGGCTCGGTCACTGACCAAGCGACATCTCGACGAACTCATCAGAGAGGATGACATCCTGAGCCGCCGCCCATTCCGGTGTTCTGTCTGCGGTGGAACGTTCACGGTGCAGCAGTTCGATCGTCTGCGAAGCCTCAGCCGTAGAAGCGGGAGACCTCGCCCATTCGACTCTGGTGATCCAATCCACGAAGACTGCTCTGGGCAGCCGTAACCGACGGTCAGGGGCACCGTGGACGATGATGTCGGGATGGATGCTGTGAAGTTGCGGAGGGTAAGTGTAAACGCTGATCGAAACCTGGAGCACCTGAGACCCAGAACGCGCTGATCG
>JADMIH010000010.1 GCA_015478675.1 Chloroflexota bacterium
TAGGCCGTAGAATCGTGCGTAAGGCGCTGGGGCTGCTGGGCGGTACTCTCGACGGATTCACCTTTGAGCATGTACGGATGCTCATGCAGCTTATGTCAAGCAACCGCGAGTCTACAGCGGTCCAGCTACCTCATGGCCTGATCGCCGAGCGGCTGGGTGACCAGATGGTGCTAAGGCGCAACAGCAGCGAAGCTGAGAGCATTCTCCACCGGGAGGCTCTTGGGCGCTGGCCACAGATGGCAATCACCGGTGAGTGGCCGTTGACTGACGGAAAGGTAGAGATGGCCGGAGGCTGGAAGCTGAAGATGACAACCTCGCAGGCAGGGACGGATAGATGCCTGCTCGGAGACTACGCAGCCGCTTTTGACGCGGATTCTCTTGCCAAGTTGGGGCCTGTGGTTTGGCGTAGACGTAGAGCGGGGGATTTTATCAAGCCGTTGGGGATGCAGGGGCGAAAGAGCTTGCAGGAGTTGCTCGTGGATGCTAAAATCCCCAGAAGGGTGCGCGACATGATCCCTCTCCTTGCCGTAGCCGGCGGCGCGGGAGAGATACTGTGGGTACCCGGTCCGGGAGGCAGGAGATCACGGCACGCTGCGCTGACTGAAGAGACAGTGCAGGTACTCTGTCTACAATTCAGGAGAGAGGGAGGATAACAGTGTGGAACGTTGAAGAGCCGGTAACGTTGCGAAATCTGCGTGACGACATAGACCATGTGCTCGTCACCGAGGAGGAGATTCAAGAGGCGATAGCTCGCATGGGGCGCCAGCTTACCGAGGAGTATGCCGGGAAAGAGCTTCTTCTGGTCGGTGTGCTCAAAGGCGCGTTGATGTTTATAGTTGACCTGGCGCGTGCTATTGACCTGCCACTTACCCTCGACTTTATGGCCGTCGCCTCATACGGCGCTTCCACCAGGACGAGTGGCATCGTTCGCATCTTGAAGGACCTCGACAGTTCTATAGAAGGCAAAGAGGTGCTGATCGTCGAGGACATCATAGACAGCGGCCTCACCCTCAACTACATCCTCGAAACGCTACGAACTCGTAACCCCGCAGGAGTGCGCGTCTGCTCTCTCCTGGCTAAAGAGGGGCGAAGGCGAGTGGATGTGCCTGTGGATTACGTCTGCTTCGAGATACCTGATGAGTTCGTGGTTGGCTACGGCCTGGATTACAACCAGATATATCGCAACCTGCCTTTCATCGGAGTGCTCAAGCCTGAGATGTACAGCGCCGCAGAGAGCGACGGGAAGACGGGCGACCGATCAGAAGAATAGCAGACGCGCGGCCCTTCCGTCTTATTTTCCCGCCCCTATTCTTCCTCGCGTGGGCCATAGCCTTCACTTACCCCCTGGTTCTGCACCTTGACTCAGCCGTGATCCTGGCGCGCGGTGGCGACGCATGGCTGCACTTGTGGGACCTCTGGTGGGCCGACAAGTCGCTGGTGAGCCTCAACCAGACCCCTTATCAAACCACCTTTCTCTACTATCCGACGGGCCTGAATCTATATTACCACTCGCTTGACATCTTCAACGGCGTCATTTCCATCCCGCTACAGCATCTCTTTGGCCTCACTCCCGCCTTCAACCTGATAATGCTGGCGAATCTCACAGTTGACGGACTGGCTGCCTACTGGCTCTGCAACGAGCGGATAGGCTCTATAGGCGCTGCTCTGGTTGGCGGGGCGATCTTCGCTTCCACACCCCTGCTGAGCGCTTCGATTGACCTCGGCCAATTGGACGAAGTAACCGCCTGGTGCGTCCCTCTCTATGTGCTGGCTCTCTGGCGCGCACTCGACAGTCATGGCCCAGTCTGGACGCGAGGTGGAGGCAGGAGGGCGGCGTTTGCTGCGGGTCTCTCCCTGGCGGGAGCGTCGCTCGCCACATGGTACTTTACAGCAGGGTTAATCGTCTTCACGATCATCTTTGTTCCTGCGTACTTGCTGGCAAAGAGGGATAAAGCAAGGGCGGATTGGTGGCAGGCTGGCATCAAGGTAGCCCTGGCGCTGGTTGTATTTGCTACTTTGCTCAGCCCGCTCCTGTGGGCCATGATAGGTGAGCGATTGAGCGGAGCCACCTACATGCTGTCGAGCCTGGCGGCCACCCTTAGCAACTCGGCGGACCTGGCGGCTTTCTTCCTGCCGGCGCGGATCGACTCCGGCTTCAATCAGCCTGGCAGCTCGGTGGCTCTGGGCTATATCGCCCTTGTTCTGAGCGCTATCGGATTGGTGAAAAGGCGCAGTTTCTGGCCTTTAGCCCTGGCCTTCGGTGTGCTCCTCGTCATGGCGCTCGGCCCGCAGCTACAGGTGAGCGGGAATCAGACGCAGATACCCCTGCCTTACGCGCTCCTCAACGATGTGCCCTTCATCGGCGCTTCACGCCAGCCCCTCAGATTCGTGGCGACCGCGGGCATCTGTATGGCACTACTGTCGGCGGCGGGCGTCTACTGGCTTCAACATGTAAGCAGTGGCTTCAGGTGGAAAAGCGCCATCGTGCCTGTGGCGCTGGCCTTGCTGGTGGCTGAACTCTTCGGGGTGCCGCGCCTGCTGGCGAGCACGTCAACCGAGGCAGCGTACACTTTTTTGAAGAATGACCAAACGCCTGGAGCTGTGATCGAGCTGCCATACGCGGAGTGGTCGGCGGCTTCGCTGCTGCACCAGACCGCTCACGGCAGGCCAATCGTCGGAGGTTACACCTCCCGCCATTTCCCTTATCCCTTCGCGGATGGCGCGCCGGGCATAGCGCAACTCGTCAACAGCGACCCCGCGCCTCTCATAGCCCCCGACATAGTGCAGCCCCAGGTTGCGGACATGGCTCTAATGAGTCTTGACTATTACAACATCAGCTTCATTGTGGTACACAAAGCAAGCATGGCTACCGGGCGCTACAAGCGTCTGCAAACAACGCTCAACGCTCTCTTTAGCGCGCAGGACAAAGCCTACGAGGACAGTGAGGTGGTTATCTACAAATCGCCGCCCGCCCTGGCGCAAGCTCGCGGCGTCGGCAAGGTAACCGCGCTTGTCGGGCTGGGCAGCGGCTGGTACAGCGCTGAGCCAAACCCCCTCCACAGGTGGACAGGCAACGACGATATGCAGGGCAATGCGGATGTATGGATAGGCATCCCGGCAGAAGCGCAAGGCCGCTACAGCTTCACAAGCACGCTATACTCATATGGAGTGCCTCGGCAACTATCGGTGCTTCTAGACGGCAAAATGGTGGCTAGTAAGGAGATTGGCACTGTACTCGCGGATTTATCGGTTGATCTGGGCGTTCTCTCCCCTGGAAACCACAAGATCGAAATCAGAAGTGATATGCCCCCGCAAGCGCCACCCGGTGATAACAGACGTATCGCACTTGGCTTTACCCGCATCGAACTCCGGCGGAATTGATAATTGTGAGTTATCAATTATTAATTGGAGCACGAAATCATAATTGATAATTATTGATCCCGCGAAGCGGAAAGTGATTCGTAAGCACGCTTCCACGCCGCCTCCAGCTGTGGAGCCAGTTCTTCGGCTCGCAGCTCCTCGGCAACAGAGATCGCGTTACCCCTGACGCGAACGTAATGCGCATCGTCGTTGAGGAGGCGCACAATAGCCTCAGCTATAGCTCGCCCCGAGCGGGGCGGCACAGCCACGACGGCATCGAGCGGCGCAAGATAAGAGACTATGCCTGTTGTTTCCGTAGCTACCGCCGGAGTGCCTACCGCGGCAGCCTCAGGGATCACCTTGTTTTGTGCCTCAAGGATCGAGGGGCAGGCCAGGATCGTCGCGCCGGCGAGATGCGCACGCACTTCCCGGTGCGGCACCTCTCCACCGAAGACGATATAGCTCGAAACTCCTGCTGCTTCGGCCCGCTTACGCAGGTACTCTCTATAGTCGCCGTAGTGCTCCGTGCTGCGCGATGGCCCGCAGATCAAGAACCAGGGAGGCTCTTGCCCGCGCTCATGCTGCCCCGCTACTATCTCAGGAATGGCATCTACCAGGTATTCCAGCCCTTTGAAAGGGTGCAGCCTGCTCAGTGCGATTACCACAGGGCGAGGCAGGCCGATGCCATAGTTGTCAGTAAGCATCCGGCGCGACTCCTCACGGAAGTTATTGAGGGGCATGCCGGCCGGGGGGAACGCCCGCTGCTCAAGGGCGCGCAATACCACTACCACCTTACCGGGCGGCACAAGGCGCTCTTTTACCAGATATTCAGCCAACAGTGGGGAGATTGCGCGCACCAGCGACGCACGTCTAAGTGTGAAAGCCACGGCGGCGCGAGGTATCCTGAAGCGGCGGTAGCCGTAATCAGCCTCCGGTAGCTCTATAACGTCAGCGCCCTGAACGTTAGCCAGGAAGGGCATGTTACCGCTTCCCAGCGCCGCGATCAAGCCAAAGGGGTAGGCACCCTCCACATGCACCAGGTCATAGCTGTGGGTGCGCAGGTGGCTGCGGTATGTTGTGAGGAGCGTTGGCATATATTCATAGTTGAAGATCCTCTCCGACCCCTTTTGCCACAGCTTACTGAGCTTGCCGGCGCGGGCCGCCAGGTTCACTCTATATACAGGCACTCCCGAGTGCTCTACACGGCTGTAGCGACGCTCGCCCGGCTCATTTATCTGCGTGAGCACCTCAACCTGGTGGCCGCGACCGCGCATCGCCACTATCGTCTCTTCATGGCTGGCGCTCCCCATTGCGTCAGGCCCATATGAGCCGATAAAGTATAGCACTCGCAGTGCACCGCGCTCCATTTCTCTTTCTAACAACTCTCCTCCAGTTAGTGGTCGGTGGTCGGTTTCCGGTCACTGACCACTGACCCCTCGTATAGCCCCTCGATTTGGCGGATGATCGCCTCTTCTGAGTAGCGGGCCAGGGTGCGCTCACCTCCCGCTACCAGCTTGTTGCGCAAAGCAGGCTCGCCCAGCAAGCGGATTATTGCCTCCGCAAGGGCCTCTGGCTCCTCAGGCCTGACGAGCAGCCCATTCTCACCATCCTGTATCATCTCGCTCACCACCGGCAGGTCTGTGGCTATAACCGGGCAGTGGGCCGCCATGGCTTCAAGTGGGGGCAGGCCAAAGCTCTCATACCTCGTCGGGTAGACCAGGCAATCAGCCGAGCGCATCAGCCCCACCTTCTCCTCCTCGCTTATCATGCCGAGGAGCACCAGCCTGTCGAGAGTGCCGTTTTGCCCGCAGATGCGCCTCAGCTCGCTTGCTCGCGCAGGATTCTGGCCCGCGAAGAGGAAGGTTGTCGTGGGGAAGTGATGCAAGACCAGAGGCATGGCTCGCGCCAGAAGATCATAACCCTTACGCTCTTTTAGCTGGCCCAGGAAAAGGATATGCGGTGACGTGTAGCCCACCGCCCGCGAGGGCGTATAAGGCACGGCTCTGATATACGACGCATCGATCCACAGAGGGATTCGTACAACCGTATCAGTGCTAAAGCCGAGGCGTGTCAGCACACCAACTTCATGCCTGGATAAAGCGATCAGCTTATCGGCTGCCCTCATAGGAGCGTGCATGCAAAAGTTCTGCCAGGTAGCGAGGGGCTTGTGGAAGCGCGACTCTAGCAGCCCGCGGGCAAGCTGCGCGGGCGAATAGATAAGCCGCCTGGGATGCATTCTGCCACTGTAAGGACGCTCGCGGTCATCAACAAGATAAGGATCATGGAATGGGCCTACTACAGTGAAGACCAGCCGCGCCCTGAATACTTTGGCGTAGAGAGCGGCTTGCCAGTTGAGGGCGTTACGCAGGTGAAAGAGGTGGATTACATCAGGGTGGCAGCGCAACAGCGCCGGCAAGAGGCTGGGAGCCACCCACGCTTTGTTGACGGCCACGCGGCGCACCGCAATGCCGTCTATCTTTTCGATTCTCGCCCCGGTGATCTCCGAGCCTTCATCCAGGAGGGTGAACGCGGCGACCTTATGCCCGCGGGCCGTCAGCGCCCTGCCCAGGACCGCTTCAGGCCACTGTCTGAACTGGCGGGTTACGCCAGATGTGGTGACAATTGCTACTCGCACGCCCTCGGCCTTTGGCCGAATTATGAATTATGAGTTGGGATAAGCCGGCAGAGGGTATCGCAACTCATAATTCATAATTCATAATTCCGCGAAGCGGAAACTCACAGGAACCTCATAGCCGCGCCCACAAACGGCAGGCGCAGGCTGCTAATCCGCTCTTTGTCCTCGCGCTCCATCCCCCCCATTGCCTTGAACACCGCCAGGAATACAGCTGCCCCAACCGCTATCATCACCCCTGTGACCGGGATCAACATCAGCAGTGGGAGGGTCGGCGAGGAGAGCGCCAGAAAGGGTAAGAGCGCGGTCCCCATGACGGCGGAGGCCGCGCCCACTTTTGTGAAGAATTGCTGCGGGAAAGGTAAGTTGAGCTTGCGAAGCGCGTAGAGCAAGGCGAGCGACCTTGAACCGAGGGCGGAGACCGCCACCGCGAGCGCAGCGCCCACTGCCCCAAAAGGCGGCACAAGGAGCAATAGGAGCGGGATACTTATAAGAGAAACGAGGCGGGCCGAGATCACCGCCCGGTATTCTTCATAGACCATCAGCACGTTGAGCGACACGCTAATAATAGCTTCACCGAAAAGCCCGAAGGTCAGTATAGCAGTGCAAGCTACTACTGTGGGCATAGTGGCGGGGGTGAGCACGGCATCGCTTCCTTTCTGGCCGTAAAGTATTTGCAGGATGTTCCGGGCGGTGAAGATCAGGCCAACGCCCGCGGGCATCAGCGCAAGGATCAGGAACTTGGTGAGGGTCACGTAGGCTGTTCGTAACCCCTCGATGCGCCCTTCTGCGTATAAACGAGAGAAGAGGGGGGTCTGCACCCCTGTAAGAGGCACCACAAGGCCGCGCAGAAACTCCTTTGCAAACTTGTAAGCGAGAGAAATCAGCACCACCGCCAGCTTCTCATCTGGGCCCACCAGTATGAAGCCAATGGCGAGCGCCACGAAATCAAGGTCATAGAGGTAAACCGACCAGTTGATGATGTAGTTGAGGGCGGCGAAAGAAGCGATCCGGCTGCGGAGTGTGCGGGTTGAAGGCTTTCGCACCCTTGCCGCGTTCGGGTGTGCCTCCTCAGGCATTGCTTTGAGGAGCCGCCACGCCAGCAATAACGAGAGGGCCACTGAGATAACAGTGGTCAAGAGTAAAGCCAGCAAAGCGCCGGGCGCGCCGTATCCTGCGAGGACGAATAGCGCGGTCAGGCTGGGCCGGATCACCGCCACGATGACATCCAGTGTATTGGTGGTCTTCTGTTTGAAATGGGTGTACAGAAGCTGGACAGAAACGTCCCACGCCGCACCCAGCGCGAGCAGAGCTATGACGAAGAAGATCAGCCAGCCGCCATTTGCTCCGAGCGAAAACTGTTTTATCCAGTAATCTGAGCCAATTACCAGGGCAGCTATCAACGCAAGGAGCACCACCCCCTTGACGGCAGTTACCCACAAGAGGAAGCGGTTTATGCCGCGCCGCCCGTAGCGCATCTCAATCTCAGGGAGGAAGCGCGGCAGAGTGCGCTCTATGCCGAGGTCAGCGAACAAGCCAAGTGAATCGAGGATCACCAGGGCAATTGTGAAAAGATAGAAGCCGTTGAGCCGCAGGCCGCGCGTCAACACGACGCTCGAAGCTACACTGATGAGCATCTTAAGGGGAAAGAAGGCGGCGTTCCAGAAGACCGCCCGGCCCGCTCTCTCCACCAGCGGCCTTTGCTTTTTGCTTGCTCTTTCCGATGTTGCCATCTCCCCGCCTTCGGCGGAATCATAAATTATGAATTATAGATTACGATTTCGTGCTCGCATTGATAATTCATAATTCCGCCTTGCTATCTAACCTGAAGCCGGTCCACCTGCACACCAAGCCGCCGAGTGTCATAGCTGATTCCTGCCTGCTCACCCGACCATGTGGGCGCGCTTATCTTCAGCAGAGCGTAGCCGGCCTCGCTCCCCTTTTTGGGGAGGCCGGCGGGCACATTTATCGCGTAGTCCTTGAAAGGCGAGCCGGGGGGGATTAGCACCTTGCCTATTGGAGTGTCGTCCAAAGAGAGGGTAACTGTCAAGGGTACTGTCCTGCGGAAAGGCTTGCCTTGCACGGGCGTCTCAGGGCGCAAGCTGAGCGTCACCGTCGCGGCGCCGAGCGTTTTACCCCCGGCGGAGGGGGGCCAGGGCAGGCGCACCAGAGCTTCGCCACCTGTCCAACGCCAGAAGGGAGCGCCCGGCCCATCTTGCTCTTGCTTGTAGAAGCCATCGACCAACGAAGGATAGTCCATATCGCCAACATCGAGGTTGAACGGCAGCAGAGGCTGCGTCGTGCCGCTCACCACCGAGTAGATGCCCCAGGGCAAGTAGGCGCTGGAAATATTGCTTGGCTTCTGATAATAAAGCTGCTCAAGCTCCGGCACCGAGTATTCCCAGCTGCCCACCGGCTGCAACTTGAGGTCGGCAAAGCGGAGCTTGCCGCCGTTGGCCCCCATCATCACGTACACCTTGTAACCTTGCTTGAGCCAACGCGTCACAACGCCCTCAAGCACACTGTTGTTGACCTCAGGATAAGGCCTGTTCACCACAAAGCTTTCTATGCCGTAGATGTATTGCAGAGGGGTGGCAACCAGGTTCGGCTCGTCGCGATCGTTGCTGAATAAGACCACCGACTTACCGGCGGGCTGGAAGTTGGAAGCGAGACTCGAAAACTGCGCCACCGCGCCGCCCTCCTCCACATGAGGAATGATCACCCGCGAGGTGTAAATAAAGAAAAGAGCAAGCCCCAGCGCGGGCAGCGCGGCGATCACCGTACCGAGCCGGCGGGGACGGAGGCGCGACCATATAAGCTGACAGAACCAGGCATAACCAAGAAGCACGGCGGGCAGTATCACTGTGATGTAGCGCCGCATGCTGTAGATGTAGTGTGCCTCGGTATAAGTCTCCTGAATGAAGACGTAGCTGAGCACTATCAGGGAGCCGAAGAATAGTCCTGTAGCCGCGTTTAGCCGCGACCATATCAGGCGCAGCAACCCGGCAACCCCAAGCACGACACCGGCGGGCGAAAGGTACCACCCTATACGCAGCAGATTATATCGCGAACCCTGGTCCACAGGTGCCCCTATATAGCTCTCCCATGTAGTAACCACAGCCTGGGCTATGGGGTTGCCCGCCTTGTCAAAGCGAAGATTGGGCTGCCAGGGCCCGTAGGCGTAATGGTAAAGGACGTATAACCCCACAACCGCCGCGGTCGCACCCACCCAGAGCCACCTGTAGCGCAGTTGCGCCGCCTCAAGCCTTATCCAGAAAGGTCGCAGGCGGGGGTAAAGCCTGTCAAGGGCGACGAGGGAGATGACGCCCACATAGAGCGCCAGCAAGAGCAGGCCCGCGTTGCGGCGCACTCCCTGGATAACATTGTAATACAGGTCCATCGTGTAGCCGAAGGTGAAGAAGGTAAAGTGGAGGATGAACAACGCGAGGATAACAGCCAGGCTGGCGGCAAACCAGCTGTGTGGTCTCCGCCAGCGCCGCGTAAGCCGCCAGTAGAGCAGGTAGAAGGGCACGGGCAGCAGATAAGCAAAGAAATCGGGCCGGGCGAGAGCGATCTGTCCCAGGGCAACCCCGGCTATCACCCCCCAGAGCGACCCCCAGAAGGTGCGGGCGCTCTCCGGCGATTCGTCATCTGCAACTCCTGACTCGTAATTCGTCATGCGGGCGAAGGCGAAGAATGCTCCAAAGGCCAGCAGGCCCGTAATCACCTCGGAGACAGGATAACGGGCAAACCAGATCGTTACCGGGCAAAGCACAAGAAGGATAAGCGCCAGCAAAGCGGCCTCCTGTGTAATCACTCGACGTGCGAAGTAGTAAACCGCCAGCACCGCCAGCAGAGCCAGGAGCGGTGTGGCGTAGAGCGCGCCCCAGATGCCGAAGAGGTCATATAAAAGCCCTATCCAGAGAGGATATAGAGAGTAGTGCTGGGGTAAGACGAGGGCCGCCTGCTTGTCATAGACGTAAAAGCCTGTGAGCTTGAGCCGGGTCAGTGTGTAGCGGTCCGGGTTGAACTCCTGCAAAAGCTGTTTGCCCTCACCCACATCGTCGTTTAGCTGCCGCATGAGCAGGTCGCGCTGGAAGATCGAGCCGGTGCGGCCCAGGGCCACTCCTGAGTTCACATAGACGCCCGAATCGAGGGCGCCACGCAGCATCTCGGCAGGCCGGGCGAAGAGCACCGCCGCCAGGATAACCAGCCCAAGGAGCATTGCGCGGCCTATCATAGCGTAGCGGCGGTCGGTCTGCCGCTGTGGGTATGCGGGAGGAAGGTGTAGAAGCTCGAGTAAGGGGCGAAGGCGCGGGGCGGCTTGGCCCAGCACCAGAGCGATGAAAAGCGAGAAGGCGACAACTATCGCGATGAGCACCCAGGCGCGAAACAAGCCTATCTCGGCCAGCACAAATCCGGCGAGGCCCGTAATAAGGAAGCTGATGAAGACCGCCGTGAAAAGCCACTCGTCTATGCCGGAGAAGAGATGCGACCCCTTGCGCCGAGCCGCCAGCGAGTTGAGCGCTATTGCCCCTGGCACGTAGAGCAAAAAGAGGAGTATGAGTAAGCCGAGGAGCGCCTTGAGGATTTCTAACGCGGACGTAGCATCACCTCCGGGGCTTTGCAGCTTGATTTTTGGTCAATGAGCATCGCGAAGAGCCCTTCTGTCATCTGGGCTATACGCTCCCAGCTAAAATCGGCGGCCTGCGTAGCGCCGCGCATGCCCATCTGCGCTCTCTCCACAGGGTGGGCCGCCATCCAGCCGATTTTAGCAGCCAACTGCGCCCGGTCTCCAGGCGAAACGAGTAAGCCTGTCTCGCCTTGAACCACTTTGTCGGGGATGCCTCCCACGGCGCTTGCGACCACCGGAAGGGCGTGAGACATGGCTTCAAGGGTCACGAGTGAGCTTCCCTCGTATAACGCCGGGTGAACAAAGAGGTTGCACATAGCGTACAGGCTGTGAAGCTCTTGATCGGAGAGGCGACCCGCGAAGAAGAAATGGCGCTCAAGCCCGACTTCAGCTGCTAGCGACCTCAAGCGGCTCTCTTGTGAGCCTTCGCCCACAAGGAGCCACAGCCAGTCATCTTCCAACGAGTTTTGCAGCGTTGAGAGCGACCACAGGAGATTCTCGAAGCCTTTATTTGCCTCCAACCTCCCAACGCTTATACCCTTCAGTGCGGCGGGTGCGACTAGCTGGGGCCAGCGAGCAGCGAGTTGAGCTTGCAGATCTGGATTCACCAGTCCATCAGTTATCTCCACGCCGTTAGGGACCACCACTACTCTGGCGGGGTCTATGCCCAGCAGTGTCTCCACTTCGCCGCGCATAGCTTTGTCAGTTGCCACCACGCGGTCGGCGGCGCGGCAGCCGGCACGCACCCAGGCGCGAAAAGGCGCGTAGGCAAGGCGCTTGAGCGGGTCTCGCACCTTGAACTCTTCCAGGCCGTGAGGGTTAGCTACGAGGGGCACACCCCACTCAGGGGCATCGCGCACCCCCCAGGCGCAAAGTCCCTGCGCGTAAATGCCGTCCAGGTCGCCGCGCAGCACGAAGCCTCTGACCCGCTTGCCCGTGTCTGCCACGAAAGCTCTATAGTTGGTGAGGCGTGCGGGTATGCCGTTGGGTCGCAGCCGTAGAGGCAAGCGCCCATAGCGCACCGCGTGCACAGTTAGTCTGCCACGCGCTCCGGCAGGAACCTTGAAAGGCTCCCCAACCGGGAGCGGGCGAGTGAAGAGGGCAACGTCCACGCCGCGCATGAGCAGGTGATTTATTATGGATGTGGCCGCCCGCTCCAGGCCCCCGAAGCCGTGCTGTGGGAAAATGGCTCGCACGCAGTAGGCCACCCTCATCGGTCAACGGGCCTGCGCAATAGCTCGCGGTAGAGCGCCTCAACGCGGGCCGAGACTACAGGAGCGGAGAAGTGCTGCTCCGCCCTCAGTCGCGCTCCAACGCGCAGACGGGCGTTGAGCGATAGATCCCCGGTTACTTCGCTTATACCTCGCGCAAAATCCACCATGTCGCCAGCCAGCCAGCCGCTTTCCATATGGCTAATAATATCACATGTACCGCCTGTCTTCAGCGCCACGACAGCCGCGCCTGCGGCGCATCCTTCCAGCAGGACCCTGCTCAAAGGCTCCTGCCAGGCCGAAGGGAAGAGGAGCGCCCGCGCCCGGTGCATCAACAACAACAGCGCATCATTATCCAACCAATCGCAGAAGCGGAAGTTAAGGCCATGACGTCCCGCCTCAGAGCGCAGCTCTTGCTCAAGAGGGCCCACACCAGCGATCAGCAACGGCAACCTGACGTTGGAGCGTTCCAACGCCTCCGGTAAGAGTTGCGCGCCTTTGTTAGGGTCCAGCTTGCCTGCGAAGAGTAAGAATGGCTCTTCAGGTGGTATCTCTCTCAACGGCCAGGGGCCGTCAAGTGCAAGCGCTACACTCTGCATATCAACCAGGTTTGGTATGCTGACGATCTTGCGCGCTGCGACCCTGCCGCTCCTCGCAAGCTCGTGGCGAACGTAGTCGCTGACAGCTATCACTGCGTCTGTGGCCGCAAGAGCGCGGCTTGCGAGGAGGGTGTTAAGCCAGCGCGGTACAGCGGCGATGCTCGTGGAGAGGCCGCTTGCTCGGCTACAGCGCAAGTAAGCGCCAAAATGGTGGCAGTCGCGGCATTCTCTATATCCGCCATGCCCATCGCTGAAAAGGCGAGTGCTCACCGGACAGATCGGCCAGTAGTCTCTCACTGTAGCAACCGAGCGGACCGCGGCGCCCTTCGCCTGCGCCCGCATACCCGCGACAGAGGCCGCGACCGCCGAGAGTGCGTGTTGTCCATGAAGAATATCGGCGTCGCCCAGCACGGCCAGTACGTAAGCGCGCCGCGACATTAGCCGGCGCGCTTTACGCTCCGTCCAGATTTTGCCCACCGCCAGCTTCCGCATCCACGCCGGTGGGCGGGGCACGAACAATTCCTCAACTGTGAGAGCACCGTAGCGCACCACGCGGCTGGCGCTCTCACCACCATAGAGCGGCCTGATCACGCGAACCTCGTGCTCAAGTTGGGCCAGAGCCGTGCCGAGATAATATGTACTATAGCCGCTACCGCCGCTACCGGGGGGGAAGACGTCGGTGAGGAGGCATACTTTCAAAGGGCGCTGGTCGTCAATTTGCATTGGCGATCTGCTTTAGCAGGCGGTCAAGAGCGGCGCAGTGGGCCTGCCAGCTATAATGCGCCTTCACTCGCTCCCGTGCCTGGGAGCCGAGGCGGGCGCGCAACTCGCTATCAACGCTTAACGTCCGCAGACGCTCCGCCAGAGCATCAATGTCGCCTGGGCTGTAGAGCAAGCCTTCTCGCCCATCTCGCACGATGTCGTTGAGGGGTGATACGTCTATCGTGACGACAGGCAGAGACATCGACATGTATTCGAAAACCTTGAGAGGCGACCAGTAGAAGCCAAATGTGGTGAGAGGGGCGTGCGCGGGCAAATCGAAAGGGGCTACTCCCATATCGCCCAGCGCCAGCAGCTCGGGCACTCGGTCGTGGGGCTGCGGCCCGGTGAAAACAACCCTCCCCGGCGGCAGATTCCAACCGGCTACCTCTTCTTCTACAGACCGGAGCTTTTCCCCGCCGCCGATAGCGAGAAAAGCCAGGTTGCTGCTCGATGTAATGAGTTTGCGAGCCGCTTCTACAAAGTGCCCAACGCCATGCCAGCTTCTGAAGCTACCGAGGAAAACAGCCACAGGCAGGCCAGGCTCCAACCCCAGCCCCGCGGAGAGCGCTTTGAGCTTCTGTGCATCTCGGCTGCGCACCAGAGGATCGAATTGCTCGACATTGGCACCCCAAGGCAGCTCATGAATCACCCCTCGATCTACCTCCGAGGGCACCGTGCTATTCAGAGGGGTGACAATGGCGGCGCTCCACTCGGCCTGGCGCACCGCCCACCGACGCATTAGTCCCATGAGCAGTCGGTCCACCTTGCTCTTGAGGCTACCCGGCGGGTCTACCATGGGGGCGTTTACTTCAAGCAAGATCGGTATTTTGCGCTGGTGGGCCACCAGCACGCCCGCGCCCGCGAAGTTGTAGAAACGCTCTATGATCACATCCGGCTCGAAGGCGCGCATGATGCGTGCGATGCGCGGCAATCCCAAAAGCGCCACTTCTTTAGGCCAGGGGAGAGTGTGAAGCGACACGCCGCAGGGCAATGTGCGGGGGGTAGGAGCCGCCGACGAAGGGGGGCGCATCAACGCCAACACCGTGTGGCCCAGCGCCGCGAGGCCACACGCTACCTCGCTAACGTGCACCGCCCCGCCGGATGCGCCCCCCGCCTCTATCGCGCTCGCTATGTAGAGCACCCTCAAAGCGGCTCCTCGCGACGCGCCAGCAGAAAGTACGGCCCCGCGCGCCATTTCCCGAATAAGGCCAGGTCCAGCCACATCAGCTCGGTGAGGAACAGCATCGCCCGGTAAGCCACCCCCTTGCGCGCAAGCCTCCGCTTCACCGATGAGCGCATCGCCTCATCCCTCCTTCGCCCCCTTAAAGATCTGCCTGTGCCGCGCCCATACCTGCGCATCGCGGCCTCGGCGAGCTTCATCACCAGGTTCTCGATCACGCTCTGGAAGAGGCCATTCCAGAATACCACTTGCTCCACCTTGAAGCCGCAGCCGCGCATTATCTCTTCAAGCTGCTGATAAGTGGCTATCGCCTTCACGTGGTCTGATTTGCGCAGGCGGTCGCGGCTGTCATCAATTATCCCGACCTCACCGAGGCGGCGAGATAGCACCCTGGCGCCGCGCGCAATAAAGTCGAGCCGTGAGCCTTCGCGGGTGTTGGAGAAGATGAATATTCTGCCTCCCGGCGCGAGGGTACGGTGCGCTTCACGCAGGTAAAGCACAATATCAGGCAAAGGCAGATGCTCCAGCACGTCTATGGAGATGGCGGCGGTAAAGGCCCCCGCCTCGAAAGGGAGTGCGCGAGCGTCAGCGCGACAAAGGTCAACCTTTTCCAGGGCCTCGCTCGCGAAAAGGGGCGCGGGGTCTACGCCCACTGCCCAATCCACCTGCATACGATTCCAGTATACAAACTTGCCGTTGCCGCAGCCCAATTCTACCAACCGATCATTCTTCTGAGGCTTGAGCATCCGCCGGATCGCCCGCTGCCTGACAGCCGCGCCGAGGAGTGGCATCGCTATCCTCTTGTAGTCGAGGGCTGCCTCAAAGTCGGCTTCGTGCGACACGTAAAGCGAGGTATGCGCCCCTGCATCGGGGGGCATAAGGTCCAGGTAGCCGGCCGCATTGATAGCGTAGACGCGCCCGCATCGTGGGCAGCGCAACCCTGCTTCGCGCGGCTGTGGCCCTTTAGTAAGCCCTAAGCGGCACAGAGGCGATGCGCAAACAACAGATTTAATAAGCCGCTCAGAAATCATATCTCCCACCTCCCCCTTCGCGCAGGGCCTCAACAGCCCCTGCTCCGCCTGTAAAAGCTGCTGCGCTCCATTATGTAATCTCGCGCCAGGCTAACCGCCTTGCCCGCCATCTGCAACTGGCCGCTAACCAGCGTTGCCCAATCCAGCCCCTGTCTCTGCTGCGAGCACCAGAGCGCGTACTGCATCAATAGCCCCCCATTCCACGCTATGAAAAAGGCCCCCACCGCGCCCACCACCCACTTCGACACTCCTTTTTCCAACGCCCAGCAGGTGAGCGCGCATGCCCCCAGCACGAAGATCGCTGTGGAGTTGATAAAGCGCCGCTGCCCGAACGACCCCGCGCTTTGCCATGTCAGGAATGAGCCTGCTATGTACACCTGTAACAGGAAAGCTATCACAAGCGCGCTCCCCATGAGCCTATCCTTTCGCCACAGCAAGATAAGCCCCCCCAGGGCCAGCACAAGGACGGGCGTCCACGCCAGCAGGCCGTGTTCAGGCGAAAATAGGACCGAGAGGGCGTTGGGCGTTGTCAATGTGAATTTGCCGGTAACCACTCTGGATGGGCCGAAGCGCCCTGTTATTACTCTGTAGCTGATTAGCTGTGGGATAAAGACGATTGCCCCCGTTATCCCCATGACCGCGAGACCGCCCGCCCAGCGCAGCCATGCCGCGAGCTTCCCTCCCCTCTCACGCCCCCTGCCCCCTACCCCCCACAATGCCTCTACTCCCACTATCGTCAGGAATAGCGCGTCCTGTTCGCGCACCAGCATCATCAAGCCGCCCATGCCTCCAAGGATCACCCATTCTCTCAGCCTGCGCCCTTCTTCCCGGCGCGTCTTCGACCAGTACCATATGAAGAGGGTCACTGTGAAGAGGGATGTGGCGTGCGACCAGGGTGGGGCGATTACGGTGTAGAAGATGAGGGGCGTGGCCAGCCACATCAGCACCACGCATGCCGCCGCTACTCTTCCCCCAAAGTAGCGGCGCGCCAGCGAGTAGCAGAGCAACAGCCCCAGGCAGCCAAGGAGGTAGGAGGTGAGGCAGATCGCTGTGATATAGGGCTGCGAATAGCCGTCGGCTGCTACCTGCGTGCCGATGCCGACTGCGTGCGCCCCCAGCAGGGCGAGGTGTGTGAGGGCATAGGTGGGGAGCCAGAGGAGCCCCGTGCCTATGGGGGCCACGTTTATCGGCAGCCCTGTGAGCGGCTCGCGCTTGGCGTAGAGGTCGGTGTATATAGCGGCGAATTTGTTCCGATCGATGTTGTAGAAGTGTAGATATTCGTTGCTGAAGTCGAGGTCCTGGTCGAAGAGGAGGGAGTGAGTATAGGCGAAGTACTCGATCTCGTCGCTGGCGTATATACGCGTGTTGACGAAGGGGGCGAGGAGGGCAAAGAGGGCCAGCAGGCCGAGCAACCCCCCCTCTTGCCACCACTTCCCGCCCCTCCTCCCTTCCTGCAAAGGCAAGGGGGGGATAGGGGAGGGAGGGGAGGAGAGGAGAGCTAGGGGGAACAGCGGGCCACCTCCGCAATCTTCTCGGCGCGAGCGCGATAGCTGTAGCCGACCGCGCGACGCAGCGCCGCCTCCCCCATCTGCATGCGCCTCGCCCCATCGCCCCTGAGCCTCATAATAACAGAAGCCAGCGCCGCCGCATCCCCCCCCGTAAAGAAAGCCGCGCAGCCATCGTCCACCACCTCGCGCAGAGCAGGCATATCCTTGCAGACAACCGCCTTGCCCACCGCCAGATACTCAAAAAGCTTCAGAGGCGAAGCCGTCAGGCCAGTGACCGTATCAGGGATCACCAGCAGGTCCGAGGCATTGAGGAAAAGCGCAGTCTCCCTGCGGCTCACCTGCCCTGGGGTAATCATCCTCTCACAGTCAATACCGAGGCGCGCCCCCAGGCTCCTGAGCCGCGCGACTTCCCTCGGCCCACCGCCCGCGAGGAGCAAGAGCAAGCTCGCATCCTCCCTCATCAGAGAGGCAGAGGCCGAAAGAAGAAGCTCCAGCCCTCGATAAGCAAAGGTCAGCCCCGCGTAGCCGATGATAAAAGGATCAGGGGGCAAGCCGAGAGCGCGCCGAGCCTTGAGGGTATGCACCGGATAGAAGATAGATGGGTCAAAGCCGTCGGGGATCACCGCCACATCCTGATCCGAGCGCACCCCGGCGGCCACAAGGGAGCGCTTGAAAGAGTGGGTAAGGGAGACCACCTTGCGAGCGCCGAGGATAGAGCGCCTATCGAGCCAGGGGAGAAAGATAGCCCACAGGCCCGCGGGCCAGCGGGGAGCGTTGGAAGGGTGAGAGGCCTCAAGGTCGTGTACTTCATAAATAACGGGAGAGCCGTGCAGCGGGCGCAAGAGACAAAGCCAGGCGGCGCATACCGTATCCCTGACGTAGAGGGCGCGGTAGGGGCGGCGCATGAGGCGCCGGCTAAGGAGTAATACAACGAGGATAAAGGAGTAAAGGGAGCGCTCGATGTATGACCAACCTGCCCAGGGGAGGAGCCTGGAGAGCTTATTGATGGCGGGCCTGGGGAGGTGAAGGGTATCAAGGGCTGAGAAAGCGCTTTTCTCACGCAGCCAGCGCGGGATCACCAGGAGGGTGCCTGGAAGGATGGCTTGAAGCTCACGCACAGTGTTGTAAGTCTGGATGGCGTTAGCTGCCCTCAAATCGAGGCGCATGGGGTAGGCTACGTAGAGGATGGGGCGGCGAGACACCTGTAGACCTCCTCAAGGCGTAGCGCGACCGCCTGCCAGCTAAAGAGAGAGATAACACGCTCACGGCCATAAGCGCCCATGCTGAGGCGCAATTGCGGGTCGGCGAGGAGCGTTGTTATCTTTTGGGCCAGGTCCTGGGGGTCCTGTGGGCGCGCCGTCAGCCCCGTCAGCCCGGGTACAACCACTTCCTTGAAGCCGCCGAAGTCGCTGGCGACCACAGCTGCCCCAGATGCCATCGCCTCGCCCAGGCTCATGCCAAAGGTTTCGTTCACAAATGAAGTAGCCACCAGCATCGAGGTTGAGCGGTAGAGGGCCGCGAGGTCTTCCTGCTCAACCTTACCGAGGAAGCGCACCCGCCGCGCCAGGCCCAGCTTGTCGGCGAGCCTCTCCAGAGCCTCACGATAAGGGCCCTGGCCCGCGATCCAAAGGTGGGCGTCAGGGGTGATCAGGGGCAAAGCCTTTATCAGGTACTGCACCCCTTTCCAGCGCACGAGCCTACCCGCATAAAGAAGGACGGGCTGCTGAGACGTTGCCGGGGTGAGATCGTACTTCGCCAGAATTGCCGGGTCGTCCGCACCTTCCGGGGTGAAGCGTTGCAAATCTACACCGTTGTAGATGACCACAGGCTTGATTCCATAGCGCTTACGCACCTGCGCTGCGTTGAATCGGCTCGCGGAGACCGTGCCGTCCACGAAGCGGGTGAAGAGCTTGTCGCATCTCCAGAAATCTTTGCCATGACAGCCAAAGAGCAGTTTTGCGCCCGACAGCCTGGCAAGCGCGCCCACAGGGAGGTCGTAAGGCTTTTGTATATGCACAATGTCAAAGCCGCCACAGAGGAGGGCGGGTAAGGCAAATGGAGCCATGCTCAGCCGCTCAAGGAGCTTGGTTAGAGTGTACTGCCTCCCAAGCAGAGGCACTTTGCGCCATAGATCGCGCTCTATGTAAGGGAAGAGCCGCACCCGTACTCCTGGAATCTGCCTGCGCAGCTGCACAGGCCCCCGCCCGCCAAAGACCTCCACGCGGTGGCCTCGGCGCGCCATCTGGTCAGCCACCTCCCAGACGAAAGTCTCGACGCCCCCCCATCGCGTTGTCGTCGTAAGGTTGTAAAGGGCGATCTTCAATGCGGCCTGACAAGCAATATCTGGTATGTGCCCTGCCAGCCGTACCTGTAGAGGCGGTAAACTGGCGCCATCAGCCTTAGACGGCGAAGGGAATCGAGCAATCGCCTTCTCCAACCGTGCAACTGTCGTATCTCACCCTTCGAGAGACGGGTATACACCTGGTCGCGCACCCTGAAGCCCGCGCCGCATGCCACCCGCTTGAAGCCTCCCCAGGTGTAGGTGTTCAGCTCGGAAAGCCCCTGGCGGTCGTGCAAAAGGCCCCCCTCTTTCGAGCGCCCTGCTGCGGCAACGATCTTTTCGGCGAGCTTGCGCGGCAGCCAGTTGATCGCGGGGAGATGGTAATGTGGGTCGCGCCATGCGTGGCGGTTGGGCACAGTGGCGAGCGCTACCCCGCCGGGGCGCAGCACACGATGTATCTCGCGCAATACGGTGGGAGCGTCAGCCACATGCTCCAGCACATCAAGGCAGACCACCGCATCAAAGAAGCCCGATGGGTAAGGCAGATGCTCGCCCGCCGCCACAACGATCGGCAAATCAAGGCCGTAGCGGCGCCCTCTCAGCCTTGCTATGCGGCAGTAATCAGCGTTATAGTCCATCGCTGCAACCCGCAGGCCGTCACCTCCCCATTCCCGCAGCATCGCCACGCTGAGGCCGCCCATCCCCGCGCCCAGGTCGAGCAATATTTTACCTGCGAGCGGCCCAATAGCCCGGCGCACAGCCTCCAGGCTGTCGGATTGGTAATCCTCCTGCCGGATGCGACGCTTGCGCCACCCCCCGAAGTCTTTGCGCCAGCTCATATGCGCCAGCCATGGCTCGATAGCAGCCACAAGCTCGGCCTCTATATCTACGCACCGCGCAGCCTGGTTATTCTCTTCTTTCAAAGTGGTCTCTAGCAAAGTATTGCCCAGGGGTTAGGGGTTAGTGCCTCGGCCCGCGTCAGCCGAATGGCTCAGCAACCATTCGTAAGTATAGATGCCGTCGTGGTGCCCATCGGCCCAGAAAAGCATTATGCCATAGCGGCCTATCGGCTGCACGTCTACAAGCTCTGTTTCCTGCGGACTGAGCGTTTGCAGAGAATCCAGGCGTCCCGGCATACCCATCTCCCCTCGACAAAGAGCACAAGGACACCCCCAGCGCAGCCCCTCAATGGAATATTGCGTGGTTCTCCCGTCGCTCCAGGCGATGATTAGCTCCTTTGTTGCTTCCTCAGCCGTCACCGAAACAGGCATCACGGGCTGATTTGCTGCTATGTCCGCTTCCATTTACAATCCAATCTAGCCTGGTAACTCCTAATTATGAATTGCGATTTCGTGCTCCAATTCCTAATTCCTAATTGCTAATTCATAATCCCGCCGGCCTAACCTGATTATATCACAGCACGCCCTACTTCCGCTTGAAGAGATATAGCCCTTCTTTCTGAGCAACTATGCGCCAATCGGGGAGAGTTTTGAGCAAGTCGAGGGCGCTCTTGCCGCTCACCTGGTTCGCCTCTATGCTCAGGGCGCTGTTGTTCGGGTCAACGAGCACATAGTCAAGCTCTACGTAGTCACTTCGCTGGCGGTCAGGCCCAAGATTGTAGGGAGAGTACGGCGCGGGCGGGAAATTGTAAATGTAGCGCCGCGGCAGGAGGTGGGCCGCGAGGAACGAGCTTGCCGCTATTTTGGCATCCGGTGGCACCATGCGCACAAGCTGGTTGGCGGCCTGCACTTTGGCGGGCGCTTCGTGAAAGAGAAATGCTCGCGCTGCCGGGTTCTTGAAAGGCCCCTGCATCACTAATCCCCATATCACTATGACGAGCGCCCCCACCCGCACCCATAGCAGCGCTCGCCCACTATCGAGAGGTAATTGGCGCAGGCCGGCGATTACGCGCGGCACCTTTTCAGCGCCGTATACGCCCGCCGCGAAAAGCCCAGGAATTATCAGCAAGCTGTACTGGTGCTCAATGCTGTATTGCGATGAGCGTAATGAGAGAAGATTCAGCGCCAGTATAGGCAAGCCGAGCACGAGGGGCCGAAGCTCCAGAAGCGGCAGAAAGAGAAGCGGCAGGAGCAGCGCGATAAGATAACCGATCTTGGCCGGAGTGAAAACAATGCCGGCTACCTCGACCGGGTGGGTCACGATATATTTGACTATCTCCGGGCCTGTAGAACCGAGATTTCCGTAATAAGCAAGCTGAGGGTTGTGGCCGCAAGGCCAGCAGCTCATATAGTCGATGCCTGTCGTCCCCATTGTGGCGACAGGTGGCCCCAGGTTGTCGAAAGAAGGCAATATCACGAAGGCGGATAGTGCAAAGTAAGCCAGACCCAGCAGGAGAGGGAAAACCACGTAAGGCCAGCGTCGTCTTGTCAATAGCGCATATGCACCAAACATAGCAACAACTAGCGCCACGTCACTCCGTGCGAGCATCGCCAGCAGCACGAAAGAGGTGAAGAGCTGCCAGTTGGACTTCTCGAAGTAGTAGAAACCAAATAAGAGCAAGGTCACAGCAAAGAGTCGCACCTGAAAGGGATTGAGCACGCCATGAAGCAGCACAGGGTAAAGCAGATAAGCCAGCCCCGCGCCCAGACCCGCCATTTTGCTTTTCAGGCGGTCTCGGCCCAACCAGTAGAGAGGAACAGCCCCCAGCGCTGAGCCCACGATCTGCAAGAAAAAGAGAGTATGCGCCGACGGAAACAGAGCGTAAGCAGGCACAAAGAAGAAGAGCATCGGCATCCAGTCCATTCCAAAGACCGACTGGGTGAAGTTGAAGCGTGAGTCCTCCATCACGCGGCCATGAACTGTATTCCAGATCGCCTGCTCGAAATCTACCTGGTCGTAGCCCTGGCCGTAGTTTTCATATTTGTAGATGCTTGCCGCGAAAATGAGGGCGATCCACAGCACGATAGCCAGAGCCAACAGGGTGGGGGCCGGCGCCTCCAATCTCTCCATAAGAGACGAGCCGCGCCTGAGGGTTGCCAGTGAGCGTCGCGCCGCTATGCTATCACTACCCATCGCTCTTCTTCCATGGCTTCTGCGCGACGCACACCACAGAAAGCCCAAAGGGTATCCGCTCGCTTCTCAGAAAGCGCGCCTCTCCAATGTAATACCTGGTGAGGATGCCGTTGAGCCAGCCGGGCACGGGCATGAAGTCCGTTTCGGGGTCGCTGCCGCCGCCCTTTGACCGCGCCGACTTGTAGCGCAGCGATTTTATGACGCGCATGGCTATTGTGGGCAGAAGAATGGCGGCATTCGAGTAGCTCACCTTGCGTACCTTCAACCCTGCTCTCCTGACAACATCGCGCATTGAGCCGGTTGTGTAGCGGCGGCGATGCCCAAGTATGTCGTCCCAATAGCTCCAAAGAAAGCGGTAAGCAGGCACGCTAATTATCAACAGACCACCAGGGCGCAGCACCCGCCGCAACTCCCGCAAGGCAAGCAGATCATCATCCAGATGCTCGATTACATCGAGGGCTGTGATAATGTCGAAATCGTTACCGGCGAAAGGGAGCAAGGCCGCATCAGCTTTGCAAAGTAGCTCATGCCCGCGCTCACGGCAGAAGTGAAGCGCCTCCTCCGAGAAGTCGGTGCCTACGGGCTCCGCGTACCTGGAAAGATGGTCCAGGTTAAGTCCTGTGCCACACCCCAGGTCCAGGGCGCGCCGTTGCGCCTTGCTCTTTCCCGCAGGCAGATAGCGCTCCAGCAAGCTATAAACGATAGCACGCTTGCCTACATGCCACCAGTAGTCTTGCTCCTTAACGTATAGATCGCGGTACAGGTCGTGTCGCATAGTATTCTCGTTGAGGAGAGGGATTAGCAGCCGTCAAGCCCTGATTCGTGGTTATGGCATATCGTGATAGCGCGTGAAAATCGCATATCCCACCCAGAAGTATAATAGCTGCAATAGCATCACAGTAATGGTGAGGGCAACCAGCGTCCGGCCCAGCCGGTTGCGCGAGGCCAACAACGCAAGGAAACGACCCCCCACAAGGGTAACAGCCGCCGCCGCCAGATACGACCATCTTATCGAATCGCCCAGGGCCTGGTCAAGAAGAGCAAAGATGCCCGAAGCCAGCAGCCAGGCCAAGAGGAGGGCGCGGGGCGAGCTGCCTGGCTTGCCGGGCAGTAAGAGGCCAAACAAAGCGCACAATGCCGCCGGCGTGCCAAGCAAACTATCTATTCGCCTGCCTAGCGTTGCACCGAAGAAGGCCCTGGCGGTAGATGCGCCCTTATCCGGTGCGGTTCCTCTGCCGCCGAGCAGCCGGTTTAGCACGCTGCTCAGTTGCGCCCACATCTCGCCGAGAAAATGCCAGTAGTAAAGGCCGAAAGTGACACCAAAGGCAGCCGCGAACGATCCGAGGAGCGTCCAGCCTGCCGGTTGCTTGCTTCCCTGAAAGGCAGCGGCCATTATCCACAGGGCAAAGAGAGCCAGGATAGCGAGCGCAGCCAACATCATACCGTAGTGGCCCAGCAGCGTCAAGCTAAAGCCTAGCGCCAGCAGCGCAGCGTAAAGGGGCATGCGCCCCTCGCTTTGGCAGCAAAGAAAAACGACTGCGCCTAGCATCGTCAGGTTGAAGACGCTTTGTGCGAAGAGATTAGAGTAGTTACCTGCTGAGAAGAGATCAAATGGAGCAAGAGAAAAAGCGTATGCCAGAGCAGCTATCCCTCCCGCCCTGCCAGGCCACAGCCGCGAGCCTGCCCACGCCAGCGCCAAGCAAGTTAGCGCGTCGAGCAGCGATGCGCTCCACTTCAGGATCAGGCCAACCATCTCCCGCGAAGCGCCCAGGAGAGCGGCCAGGGGAGAGATAACGACGTACAAGGCAGGCGGGTAGGGCACTACAGTACCGTCAGGCAGCTCGCCTGGGAAGAGCCAATCTCCTTCGAGCACCTTCAGTGTATTGTTGATATGTAAGCCGATATCGCTCGTCTGGAATTGCGGGTACGTCACCCCTCCGAAGCGTATGAGAAATGCCAGCACAAGGGCCGCGCTCCCCGACGCCGCGAGAAAGGCTCTGTGAGGCACATGCACAGGCAGCAGGTCCATAGCAGCACGCCCGCACAAGGCCAGAAGGAGTCCCCACCCGAGAAGCGAAGGCAACTCGCCCGCAAGCAAGCCAAGCTCCATACGCGCCCAGACGATGAGAGCCGCCGCACCGAGCGACAAAGCTGCTACCAGCCAGAGCGAGTAGAGCCTCTTGCGAGTAGTTACCAGCGCGCAGAAATAAGAGAAGATCAGTCCGGCCAGCAGATAGCCAATGGTCGCGACGGGAGGTATCACCAGGGGGCGCAGGCCGTAATCAGCAGGCTGCACGGTGATGCGTGATACAGTGACCCCTAGCTCACGTTTGTCTATGCTCCTCGGATCGACTTTAGCGGGCACATAGGTAGGAGAGGATATCTTCACCTCCAGATTGCCGTTCCACATGTCGCCCCGCCCGATAAAGAGTGTATCGGTGTACAAAGAGGGTTGGGTCTGCACGGTAAAGGTGGTATTCCTGACTGTGACTGTGATTACAGGAGAAGGGCCGTTAGGACGTGCCCCTACTGTGGTCAGCAGAATATAAACAGGTTCGTTGCCCACGCCTGGGAAACGCACAGTAGACGCGTCGGTGCTCCAGCGATAATTGGGGAGAGCGGGTGGGTTGTGCTCTTTGGTGTAGAAGCCGGAGAGATAGCCATTATCCGTCAAGCTGCCAGCCTCTACGCTGTAAGCCTGCTTGTGCTGGTAGGCAATGCTCCAGAGGCCAAGGCTCAAAAAGAGCACCAGGTAGAAGCCTGGCACGCGCAGCCCCGCCCATATTACCAAGCTGCTTTGCCCCAGACTGGCGAAGAGCCGGCTCATACTGAAGCCCCTGTAAGCCGCTCGATCCAGAAGACCAAACCTTGCCAGGCGACGGTCGCAAAAGCTAACGTCATCAGCGCCATGCTCCACCGCCCACGACGCCCAAGACCCCAGAGCGCAACGCCCCCTGCCACAGCCACAGGTAGCATCACGAAGAAGAGATGTTTGCCTATCATGTCCACCCGGTAGTTTACGATCATGAAGATAGGAGCTATAGCCAGCCAGATGACAAGAAGCCAGAGGGCATGGCTCCTCTCTTTGCTCCCTCCCCTTCGGGCAAAAAGCAGTATAAGGCCGGTAAGCCCAAGCAAGGCGGGCAAAACGGAGACCACGTAGGTGGCCGTCCCTGCCAGCAGCTCAGGGAAACCACCGGGCCAGCGGACAGTAGCGCCCCCTTCCGGCTTGGGAGTGAGGAGCGCGGCGGCTGAAGCAAGCACGGGAGAAATATACAGCCCATAGTAAGAGACGAGCGCCAGCGCCCAGGCCGCTACAAGAGCCGCCATTATACGCACAGAAGTCCTGGGTTCCTTATCAGTGAGCCGCCAGACAACCGCCACAGCTAAGAGCGCCATCGTCAGGAAGAGCGCTACTGTCGGGAAGGCGACGAGCGCCAGCGCCAACAGCACCGCGAAGCCTCCCCACCGCCATCTACGCCACCTGTGATCAACTAGCAGCAAGGCCGTAAAGACCAGCGCCGCCAGCCACTGCGCCAGTATGGTGGGCAGAATGCCGTAGGCGAAGGCCCGAAAAGCAAGCGGCATAATAGAGTACAGAGCCGCGCCCGCCACTGCCCCTCGATCTGAGCCCCCTACGCGTAACACCAGCCAAAAGGCGCTCAGTACGAGCGTGGCATCAAGTAAGCAGATAAGCCATTTGGCCGATGTCGTGAGATCAAAAGGCAGTAGCGCGAGCGGTGAAAAGGCAAAATAGAAGAGCGGCGACTTGGGGATCAGCAGGTTGAGACCCCACTCTCTTGGCACTTCGCTCAATCCGCCAGGGAAATAGAGCGACTGCCAATCGCCCGTCAATAGTTGGTTTAGCCACTTCATGTGGTAAGGCATATCTATAATCAGAGACTGCGGCAGCGCCATACCGCCGTAACGCAGCCCAAAGGCAGCAGTAAAGGCAACGGCAAGCAGCCTCCTCTGAGTAACGCCGCTTCTCGGAAACCAGCGCCAGGCCAGATATTCGCCAATAACCAGCATCAGTAGCATGCTGACCAGAGTGATAACGAAATGCATCGCGTCCGCCGAGGCATCAATGTGGCTAGCTGCCGTGAGAGATATGATGCCCGCGCCGAAGAGAGCCGCCGCCAACAGTCCCCACCCGCGCATTCGAGCCACCGCTGTTGCCCCCGCAAACGCTCTGCCTACAAGGAGGTAAGAGAGGAGCGTTCCCAGCCCCAGAAGCGCAAGCGTGGCATAAGCGGGCACTACAAAGCCGCCCGTTGCATCTTGCTCGATGACCACAGTTGAGAGCTTTACCCCCTTCGGCTCTGTGGGCAGCTCCTCGGCGCGGTAGTCTGGAGCGCGCAACTCTACAACGGTATCGCGTGACTGCAACGCTGAGGGGTATTGCGCATCCACCCGAAAAGTGAAGCTTTGCCAACCTGCCGCCAGTTGGCGGTCAAGGAAAGTAACCCCGTTGATGATAACTGTCACAGGAGCCGTGCGGCCCGGGTCAAGCTCTACAGTGGCGGTGAATGGCCGCGAACCTCCCAGGCCGGGGAAAAATAGATAGCCATATACATCAGACCAGCGGTATGGGCGGCCATTGTCGCTGAGGCGCCCGTGAAAGTTACGCACGAAAGCCTCGTCCTGAGGCGTGCCTACCGCAATTGCGTAGCTGCGCGGCACCTGGTACGCCGCTACCAACCCGGCAAGAGTAAGCGCCAGCAGCAACCAGACGGGAAGCCATAGCAGCAAGGCGCGGGCGAGGGTAAGCTCACTCAGCAGAGTAGCACGCAGCCCTGCTCCCTTGTTGCCCCCGATAGCTAGCGCATGAGTAGCGCGGCTGTAGCTACTTGAAGGCATAGTTGATCCTGTACTGCCATAACGCCAGCGCCTCTGCCACAAAATAAGCCACGATGATCGTTGAAAGCCATGCTCCAGACCTGCCTCTGCGCCACAGCGACGACAGCAATATGCCTGTTCCCAGAGCGACAATCGGCAGCGCAAAGAGGGCGTATCGCACATAAAGGTTCACAATCCAGCCGACGAGTGCGAAGAGTAGCACCGCCAGCGTCCACCCTACTGCTGCCAGGGCAAGCCGGCCTTTGCGCCTTCTCCTTGCTGAAAGCGATTTGCCCTTCACCGGCCAGATAAGAATGTAGCCAAGAGCAGCGCCTGCGACAGGCCAAACGTGGTAATAAGCCTGCGCTTCCTGCCAGAAACCGCGCAGCCCGCCGGAGAACCAATCGCGCCAGTTAGTCACGGTGCGCACTACCAGCCCCAGGCTTGCATCGCCTACAGAGCCACCCACCTTGAGATTCACCCCGCCGCCCTGGTTCTGTGCCCCCCGGTCGGCCCTGATTTGGCCGAGCGTGCTGAGCATCTCTGAGGCGAAATGACTGTAATAGAGAAAGTAAGCCAGGCCAGCAGCCAGCGCAAGTGCGCCCAACGTCCAGAGTGCGGGCTTCTTATCGGCTATTGTACTCCTCCCTAGCAGCCACAGAAGCGAGATGCACCCGAAGGCCACACCCGCAAGCTGCACAACCCCCGGATGGCTCAACAGTGCGAGCAAAAGCGATGCAAGCAGCAGGTAAAATGCAGGCCTGTTCGGTCGCAGACGGTCGTACGCTCCCACAGCCACTGCAAGCGCGCACAGGGCAAAGAACTCACCAAATATGTTGGTGGTAATCCCCCACGAATAGGGTAGAACAGCAATCGGGAAGGTAAGATACAAAGCAGCCGCCACCAGTCCTGCACGCCCGTCATCGAGGGCTTTTCTGGCGATGTAAAAGATCGGAAACGCGCCCAACGTGCCGAGGGTAACAGTCACCAGCTTCACGTCGAGGGCCATATCTCCGAATAGCCACTGCAACGGGAGCATCAACAGATAGGCTGTCGGCAGATAAAAGGTAGAGCGGCCACCCCACTCCGCCGATTTGATGGTGAAGAGGAGCTGGCCCGCCTGCACCGTCTCAAGGCGGTGAATGTGGAAGTTGAGGTCCACTATGACTATTTGTGGGTTGAGTTGCCCGGCGAGGCGTATAGCAAAGGCAAGCAACAGCATCGCCAGCAGGAGGCGCCGCTGCCAGGCCGTCCAGGGCGCGCCACTCACCCGGAGCAGCCAGCCGCCCAATGCCCACACCAGTAGCATAATGACGCTCCCCGCAATGAGCGCCTGCGGCCATGCTAGATACCACTGACCTGTGGTGAGCCACAGGCGGTCTGCAACCGCTATCCAGCCCGCCAAAGCCCCCACCAACCCCCCACCTACCGCCACACCCGCCGCGCCCCAGCCCAGCAGCGCGAGGAGCAACGCAAGCAGCGCGGCGCAGCCCGTAACGGCGAATAGCAGATCAACAGGGGGTTCAATGAAGCGGTCGGAATTGGCAGAGGGAGTTACCTGCAACCGCGTGACCACCACGCCAAGTGGCCGAGGATTGGGATCGCCGGGAGGGATAAAGGCATTAGTGGCAAGGTGCAAGTCAAGCGTGCCGTCACGAAGTGCGGTACGTGGCACGCTGAAAGAGTAGCCGGTAAGCTCAGCTTTGGGCGACAAATGAAGAAGAGTGAGGCTTCCAACCGACACCGTAAGGTCCGCCGGCGGTTGGCCCACGGGCCGTGCGCCCGCAATTGTCAGCGCCACATCAAAATCCTGCTGCCCCACGTCCTGAAGGATGATGTGAGCATCGCCCGTGCTCCACCGGAAGGGGATGGGATTCGCACCCGCCATTACCTCCGCCGTGTTGAAGCCTCGAAGCAACGGAGCATCATTGGAGGTGCCGAAAGTGACGTCGTAGCTGGGGCGCGCCTGGTAAGATGCCACTACCAGCGCCGCGGCTACAACTACCCCAACATATATCCCTGGATTTAGCAGAGGCCGCAGGTACTTCATGGCTGTGGAAGCAACTTGAAAGAGTAAGTAATTCTATACTGCCAGAGCGAGAGGGCTTCTACCACGAAGAAAGCCACCACCAGCAGCGAGAGCCAGCCACCGTACCGCCCCTTACCCCAGCTGCGGGAGAGGAGCACTCCCGTGCCAAGCGCCAGCACGGGCAGCGCAAAGAGGGCATACCTGACGTACAGATTGGTAGCCCACCCGACAAAGGCAAAGATCACTACAGCAACGGACCAGCCGATAACGCCCAGCACTAAACGTCTATGCCTATCACGGGCAGCCGATTGCCCACTCCACCACGCCAACCGGTAACCAAAGAAGGCGGCAGCGAGAGGCCAGACGCGATAATAAGCATTAGCTTCGTCCCAGAAGCCTCTCAGCCCGCCGAAAAACCAATCTCTCAGGCCGGTTACCTCATGCACGGTGAGGCCCAGGCTCTTATCTTCAACCGAGCCGCCAACACGAAGCGCTAAGCCCCCCGAAGTCGCTTGTGTGGTGCGTTCGCCCTGGATTTGAGCAATCGAATTGAGCATTGCCCCAACAAAGTTCCTGTAGTAGAGGACAAAGGCAATTGCCACAGCAGCCGCCAGCGCGACAAACGTCCAGGCTCCCGACTTGCGGGTTGTAGGAGCACGCCATGCAAACCACAGCAGCGACATTATCACAAAGGAGGTGAAGGTAAGCGCCAGCACACCTGAATGGCTCAAAAGGGCGATGCACAGCACCCCTACAAGCATATAGAAAGCAGGACGATTAGGCCGCAGACCTGGGTAAGCTCCCACCGCGATAGCCAGGCTGCACAAGGCGAAGAACTCACCGAAAACATTAGGCATTATCCCCCATGAATAAGGCAGCACCGCCATTGGGAAGGTCAGATAAAGCAAAGCCCCAAAAAGCCCGGCGCGAGTGTCGCCCAGCGCCTTGCTTGAAATGTAGAAAATAGCCAGCGCACCCCATGTACCGAGCGTTACAGTAAGCACCCTGATCGCCAGCAACTCGTCGCCAAATAGCCATTTCAACGGCAGGATAAAGAGGTAAGGAGTTGGCAGATAAAAGGTGCTATGCCCAAAGCCCCCAAACTCTGCGGGCTGCGTGGTGAAAAGAAGCTGGCCGCGCTCTACGATGTGCAGTAAGTTGGCGTGGTAACCGAGGTCGTAAACAAACATCTCCGGGTGCAGCTCCCCGGCGAGGCGCAGACAAAAAACCGCCAGCAAGAGAGTAAGGAGGAAACGACGCTGCCAGGAGGTCCAGCTTACCCCTCCAAGCCTCAGCAGCCAACCCCCGATCGGCCCGGAGAGGAGTAGAAATGCCACCCCCAGCATCAGCACCTCAGGCCACACCAAGTACCACCCCTTGCTCGTCAGCCACAAGCGGTCAAAGACAAGGAGCCAGGCAGCCAAAAGCGCGAGCAACGATGAACCGAGCGCCACCCCTCCTGTGCCCCACCCAAGAGCCGCCAGCGCCACCGCCACTATCGCCACAGCACTCACCACGCCGAAGAGCGGACCCACAGGCGGCTCAACAAAACGGTCAGGAGTTGATGACGTAGATATTCGGAGCCGCGTGACAATCAAACCAAGCTCGCGCTTGTCTCCCGGCACCTTGAAGGCGTTAGTAGAAAGATCGAGGGCGAGCGTGCTGGACGCTACCGCTTCGCGTGGCACAGTAAAACGGTAATCCGCCAGACCCGGAGTTGGCTGCACAGTCAGGAGGACTTTGCCCTGTGAACTCACCCGCAAGGTAGGCGGAAGTTGACCTTGTGGGCGGGAGCCGTTGACCGTGAGCGTCACATCGAAGCTCTGCCGCCCAACGTCCTGCAAAACAATCCGCGCAGCGCCGGTGCTCCAGCGAAAGGTCCGGTAGGTAAGACCGGAGCCTTTTGGCGGCTGCTCAGGGCCGTTGAAGCCCTGCAACAGCGGCGTATCTACTCCCGTCCCCATCTGAATATCGTAGGAAGGGCGAGCCTGGTATGCCAGCACTACCAGAATAGCCGCCAGCAGCAACCCAAGATAAACGCCAGGGTTGGCTAGGGGGTAGAGTAATCGAGCAGACCTCAAGGAGCGGTGCCTCTTGAGGCGACCCCCGGCCCGCGAGCATAAAGAGTGACTATACCGTTCGACCACATTTTGTATCCAGGTAAATATCCCGCCGTTGCCGAGTCTTGCTGCGCCCAGAGAATTGCGTAATCGGGGCGATTATTGGGGTCGAATGGCAGGATCGACTGGCCGAAGCTGAGGCTGGGGTCGCCATACTGCCGGCGTCCATCTCGCAAGAAGTAGCCAAGCGCAGCCACATAGCCGCCACCGATCTTACCCACACGAATCGGGTCGTTCTGCGGCTCCGCGAGTAGCAGTGATGCGCCTGGTGGGATCAAGCCTTTCAACTCCTCAAGGGGCGAGGGGCTTTTTTTAATTGTATAGACCCGGTCGTCGCCGAACTCTTTAACCGGAGTAAAGCTATCGAGCACGCCCCCTTCCACATGGCTGGTTCTCCAGAGAAAGTCGGTGCGCTGCGGCGCGCTCAGATATTCGAGATGAGCCACAACATAGCGGGTGTCGAGCGCCCAAAGCGTATCAACACTCCTCACGCATGGAAAGCAATCTTCGGTTTCATGCACCACCGCTGAATAGGAGAAAGGCCGTATAGTAAGGCTGCCATTGATCGTGTCGTCCCAACTGTAGCTGCTGAAGTACTGGTACATATTGCCCAGCTCCGCGTTAGCGTCACCACGCTTGTAATAAGTCATCGGATACTCAGCATAAACAGTGTGGGGCTGCTGTGCGAGCCAGCCATAAACAGGGGGCACCGCGCCGCGCGTAGGGATCGCGGTCATGTTGAGGGGCACGCTCCAGGTCTCAAATAGAGGCACCAGCGCGATCAAAGCTGCCGCCACAGGGAGGGCTGTGCGCGCAGTTCGCCAGCTCATTCGCTCTCTCAGCCACCGCAGCATAAAGAAAGCCCCCAGCCCCGCGAGCACAGCCAACGACAGCGCCGTCAGCACATCTATCCGCGCAGCCACGCGCATACTCTGGAAGCCTGGTACCCAGTCGAAAAGTAAGACGTAAGGCAGGGGAAGCACCCCATTAATCGCGTTCGGGTCGTATTCAGTGGGCGGATAATTGAGCTGCAAAGTCGGGCCCAGAGATAGTATCGCGGAGAATAGAGCCACAATCAGGTAGAAAGTAGCATGCGTGCCCAACGCTGATGGAGCGCTGCCTGCGGCATTTGCCACAGTTGAGACTGCGCGGCGCGCACGAGAATAGCGCCAGGAGCCTGCAACCCCGATCAAAGAAAGCAAGAGAATACCGAAGCCAGGGAAGGCCGAACGCTCAATAGCCCACGGTCCAGGGTCAAAGAAAGGTGAGAGGAGCTTGCGATACAAGGGGTTGCCCCGGAAGACAGCCAGGAAGCTGGGCAAAGTATTAGAGAATCGCTCTACCTGGAAGAGATCGCGCTTGAAGCCATAGCCTGCCTGCAACGTGGAGAATGGAAGAGCAATAGGCAATATAAGGAGCACGGAAACGATGCTCCCCACCGCCAGCTTACCGATGAACTGCCAGGTGAAGCGATGGCGCTGTGCCAGTGAGTAGTAAATCACAAAGATCGCGAGCAATATCGCCGCATAGTAGGCGAGATAGTGGCCGGAGAGAGCTTGCAGAGCGAAGAATATGGCAAAAGCCCAGGCCCAGCGCCACTGCCGCGTCCAGAAGAGCTTGTAGGCGGCCAGCAATATAAAAGGGAGCCACTGCGCGCTCAACAGCGTGGTGTGTGGCAGATGAGTCATCATGTAGAAGCTAAAGGCGTAGGCAGTGCCCCCCAGCAGCCCCGCCCAGGCGCTTCCGGTTAGCTCTCGCACGAGGAGCCACAGGCCGTAGCCCGACAAGATAAAAGCTGTAAAAACAATTATATTGTGGCTGAGCACAGGATTGCCGGTAAGCCAGTAGAAGGGTGCGCCAAGCATAGCCTCTGTGAAGCTAAGCTCGTCAAAGGTTAGAGTGCCCTTGAAGGGATAGTTGACATTAGCATCGAACAACGTGAGCGGGTTGGTAGCGATAGCGTGCGCTTGCCATGCCATACCCCAGGTGGTGAAAAGTGGGTCTCCCTTGTCCATCAAGTAGCCACCCAGGTTGGGGAACATCGGCCAGGTGGCGATAATGGTGAGCAGGGTGAAGGTGAGCAGCACCAGGATGTGCGGCAGAAGGCGGGAACGCAGGCTTGTCTTGCCCACAGCCTCCGCCGAGCGTTGAGCTACGGTTGCGGTTTCTGGCGAGTCTACCTCCTGAGGCTCATTTGCGACCTCCGTCCCAACAATCACCTTATTTACCCCCAACTAGCGAGCCCTCTGCAAGAGCCTGAGCAATGTGTCAACGCCACGCTCCCAACTGAAATGCTCGGCGACGAAGCTCGCCCCCGCCTGACCCATCCTGCGAGCCTGCGCAGGATCGGACAACAATGATGCAACTGCCTCCCCTACTGCCTCCGGCGTAGCAGGCACAAGATAGCCGCTGATTCCGGACAGCACCGTGTCACGCGGCCCACCTTCGTCAACCGATACCACAGGCAGCGCCAGCTTCAGCGCCTCTATCACTGACAGGCCAAAGCTCTCCTCAAGGCCGGTATGGACGTACACACTACCGAGGGCATAGTGAGCAGGTAGCTCCTCCTCCGGCACAGCCCCTGCGAAGATCAGGTCGCGGCCTTGCTGCATGCCAAGCTCATGCGCCAATTCTTCCAGGGCATGCCTTTCAGGGCCATCGCCCACCACCAGGGCGGTGACACGCTCCAGCCTTCGCGCAGCAAGATGCACCGACCTCAAGAAGAGGTCAATCCTCTTGCGGGGGTGAAGGTGATTGACGGTGACAACCACCTTCTTGCCTTCCAGAGCGTAGCGAGCGCGCAAGGCCGCTATCTGCTCATCAGTTGGGGTGGGAAAATCCACCCCATGCTCGATTACAACGGAACGTCGCCTGTAAGCCCTCCAGATGCGGCGCGAGCCGTACAGGCTATTAGACAATATATTGTCCGCAGCGCCAACCATGTGGCTGTCGAGCAGGCGATAGAGGCTGAACACCGGGCGCAGCGCCTTACCGGCTGCGCCGAGTCGCGCCACGATAGCAGCAGTGTCACTGTATATAAACCTCGGCGGCTCAAAGCAAAAGTAGAGAATCGGAACTGCCTTGCCTTTACGGCAACGTCGAAAGAGAAAACGCCTGGCGAACCACATAGCGGGCACGCTTGGCGGCCCGAAGAAGATAATACCACGCAAAGCGCGAGTGGGTATAAGTAGAGTGAGCGCAGGGCCTACAGCGTACTCGATAGCCGCATCGAGATAATGATTACCCGTCACTTCTACGCGCCAGCCCGTCTCAATCAGGCGAACGCCTGCACCCAAGGCGGGGCGGCACTGCCGCGCAAAGCGGTGGGTCAGCAGGACCACCTTGCCTGCGCCAAGCCTCTGCGCCGTGTAGTCGGCCAGCTTGAGGATCAGGCGCTCGGCCCCCGTGAGCTTCTTGAATTGTGGGTAGAAGAATACCAGCACAGTATTCGCCTGCGGCGGAATTATCGTCTTCTCTCGGCTTCTTCTTCCAGCATGATAGGAATGCCATCGCGCACTGGGTAAGCGCGGCCGCACTGCTCGCAAACCAGCTTATCACCTTCCAGGTTGACTTTCGCCTTGTCCACAGGGCACACCAGTATATCGAGCAACTCTTTAGGAACCGAGGCTTGTTTGCCTGCCATTGCTATCTCCTTTGCGCCCGTCACCAACCAGGGCAACGCGCAGATAACTGTGCATCCCTGCTAGCGCGGTATGTATATATTCTCCACATTGCGTTGGTCAAGTTTATAATTATCGCGCACTGCTTGCAATATTCCGGGCGAAACATCGCCCGCGCCTGCGTCGGTCTGCTTTATGTCTATCCGCAGGATTATTTGAGCGAACTGCCGGGCGTTGATCGCCGCCACAAGCTTGCTCTCATCCCAGCGGCCATACCTGGTGGCGTGGGTTTGCGTGAAAGGATCGGTAGACCAGAGGCGCTTGCGAGCGGTTACGAGCAGGCCCACATTGTCTGAATAAGCTTCACCACTGTTGTTGGTCACATACTGGAAGACGTCCATCATACCATGCTGCTTGTCGGCGGAAAGTATATTGAACTCTGTTTGCAACCATGAAGGTGTACTGAAGAGCGGCGGTAGCTGCGTTATAAGTAATAAGGCCAGCACAGCCGACGCCGAACGCACTTGCCACGTGCGAGAGCGCCCGGCAAAGGCGACGCCGAGGGCCAGACCAATACACGAGGCCGCACTCAGATCAAGAAGATGGTTGTGATTCCCGCCCAGCGTGCCAGTGGCCGAGGCCACGACCACGCTCATAGCGAGGTAGACCACAAGCAACGGCCCTGCATGCTGCCCTAAGACCTCGGGGTGCCTGCCAAAGCGTGCCTCTACCCACAGCAGCCCACCAAGTAAGATCGCCACAACGCCAGGCGCGAACAAAGGCCAGTATGCGCCAAACAAGTTACCGGTGAACTCTACGAATCTCGCCGGAAACCAGGGCAGGTCGTGGATAGTGAACATGTGGTAGAAATAGCCGCCACCGGTAAGCCAATTGAAGATGAGAGTGGGCACCACCGCTCCGGCAGCGTATATCGCCCCAAAGAGCAAACCAGTACGAAAGCGCGTGAGAAGCAGCCACACAATGGCAGTCACAGCCGCCGCGATTGCCGTCTGTTTGGTGTAAAATGCGCCCAGGAAGAAAGCGAGAGCAACCCACAACTGCGAAGGTGGGCGCGCAAGCAACCACCACAGCCCGGCCAGTCCCAGCGCCACTGCCAGCATGTCGGGCTTGACCAGGCTGCCCCAGAATGTAACCAAACTGAGCGACCACCAGGCCGCCGCGCCGATAGCCCCGGCCAGGCGGTCGCCCATCACGGCCACAGATATACCAAAGATAGCTATCCCCACAAAGAGAGTAGCCGCTATCGAGATAGCACGCCCTGTCTTGAAGGTTGGTTCAGACCCTGCAAGGTGCTGCAACGGCCAGTTGAGTAGGTAGTATAGAGGAGGATAAGGGGCGGCGATGAAGAGATCGGGGGTGGGCAGGCCGTAGATGCCAACGCCGCGATCCAGCAGGCCTGTCTCGGCGACAATCATCCCCTCCGACTCGTCAAATTGAAATGGATAAGAGAAGATGGAGGCTGAGGTTAGCGCCGATGAAACCGACCTGGCAAGGAGAATCGCCAGGAGCGCCGCCAGCACAACGAGCAGCAAAGTGCTTGCAAGGCGCATTCTGCGCGAGCTTGCAGGAGTTTCAGGCTGGTTATTCTGTGCCACTGTTTCGTTCAACATTATTTTCCAATAGCCACAGCCGACAGCCTTACGCCAAGCAAGCGTGGGTCGCTTCCGCCACCGATGAAGGCGTTTACATCAAGAAGAAAATCGCTGTCCTGCGTGGTGCTCACGCTTGCCCCTGCCGGCAACGGCGATTGCTGCCAATCAACTCTGTTGATCAATGAGAAATGCGCTAACTGAACGAGCCTGCTTGCGTCGCTTGCAGCATAGACAACGACTTGCGTGACCGGCACTCCACTGGGACGCCAACCGCTCCACTTTAGCTGGGTAGAAGGTGATAGAGATAACCTGCGTATCTCGCTGCGGTCACTACTCCAACGGTAGGCGACGCCACGCTCATCTACTTCGGGGGCGTAAAAGCCGCGCAAATAACCTAGATCAAGCCCGCTCCCGATTTCTACGTTAGTAGTGAGCGGCGGGTCCAGGTGGTTCCACGCCCAATTGAGAGCCTCGTCGTTGCTTACTTTCACAGTTCTCGCATTGAAGAACGAGCGAGCGGCTTGCAGGTTTCCGGCGCGGCGAGCGGCCTCTCCCTTGATTATAAACGGTTCCACTCTGTCCTGCGGCTCATTACTCGTTAGCTGAGCAAGAGCCTGAGTTGTCTCGCCCTTCTGCAGCAGGGCAGCCGCGAGGCCATAGCGTGTGTCGGGGATAGCCGAGCTTGCTCTCCTGTACTGCACGATAGCTTCATCTACTTTGCCCACCTTTAGCAGCCTCTCAGCCTCACGGTAAGGCTCCTGCTCGCCCCAGCGTTGAATGCCAAGCTCGGTCAGCGAAAGATTGCTATCGGCAGCGACGACGCCACCGGCGACGCCCGGCAGCAAAATCGGGGGGAGGACCACCGTTGCGATACCCATGAGGGCCAATGCCGATGCCACTTTGCCCGCCAGAGTTGCGCGCCTCAGCCGGAGCCTGAGGTCACGGCCCGGCCGGAAGAAGGTGAGGCCCGCGCCCGCCACCGGAAGGAGTGCCGCCACGACAGGCAACGTGAAGCGCGTTACCGCGAAGAAAACAAAGGACATCCCTACCCAGAGGAGCACCCACAGGCCAATCAACAGCTTGAGCGGGTGTGGAGGCGCAAAAAGCAGACCCACAATGGCAAGCACAAGGACAGCCATATACAGGAGGTCGTCGAAAAAGAGAAGCGAAAGGAGATGCCAGGCCGGCACGCGACCCAGGGCGAAGCCGGGCACCTGGCGCTCCTCAGCGCTGAAGAGCGGACGCCACAGATCAAGGCTTTCCTTCAGCCCTTTGTCTATGAACGCTGCGGGATCGCTCGTTATCTTCTTGAAGGCCGCATCATAGGCAAAGTTCTGGCGGGCGATGGGGCCGGAAAGAGGCTCAAGGTCGGCGCGTAGGCGTGCCTCGTCCTTTACGCCCACGCTCGCCAACCAGAGATTGTAGCCGCTCGTAGTATCCACAGGCACGAAGGCTCTGTATGCGATGTAGTTGCGAATGGTCCAGGGCAATATAGCCACCCCACAAACTGCCAGCAGCCCTAAAGCGGCCAGCGCTCTTTTGCTAGCAGACCGTACGTTATGCCTTAGAGCAAAGAAGAGCCAGAGCGCGGCCAGAGGCGCAAAGGCGAGAGCAGTGGCGCGGGTGAGCGCGCCTACCCCGATCAAGATACCGGAAGCGCAGAGCAGTAGATAGCTGCGCCTCTTCCTCCCCGCCGAGAGCGCGTCATAGGCAAGAACCAGCGCCACAAGCGCCCAGGCAAAAACAAAAAGAAAGAGGGTTTCCGACAAGAGTAAGCCCGCAAAGAGGGTGAGGGGTAAATAGAGCAGGCCAAGGGCTACGGTCAAGCGGGCAGCCGTTGCGCCGCGCAGACAATTGCCGAGCCAACCGAGCGGCAGAAGGGTGGCTGCGCTGATCACCGACTGCGATATGAGCACAGGCAGGTAATCTGTGCCCAGCAACTTTATTATGGCGGCAAGAAATACTACATAGAGCGGCGGGCGAATCCACAGCGCGGTGTCGAAGAAAGAGAAGCCGCGCCCTTCAGCCAGCATATGTGCCGCACCGAAGTATTCGCGCTCGTCAATAACGAAATCGGTCGGGGTGTGGCCGCCGGGGTGAAGTGCGAGGTTGTACGCGACGCGGAAGACCAGCGCAGCGACGATGAGGACCCAGATTAGGGGGTCGCGCCAGAAAGCGGCATCGTGTCGCTCAGGCTCCTCCAGCGAAGCTGCGAAACTTTGAGGGCTAGATGGTATCAACCGGCTGTCCGGGCTTCTCCTTCTTGGTGCGGCCTCTCCTGCGGCGGGCGAGGGCGGCGGCGTAAAGCTGCACGAAGGTGCGGGCCGTTGTCTGCCAGTTCAGGTCGTTTTCCACCCTACGGCGGCCCGCCTGCCCATATTGGAGGCGTAGTTCAGGCGCTCGGAGGAGTAAGTTTATAGCCGAGGAAAGCTCGCCAGGCTGCTTCTCAGGCACCAACAGTCCGTTCTCGCCGTCTTTCACAGCTAAAGGCACGCCAGCCACTGACGTCGCCACCACGGGCCGCCCTGAGGCCATAGCCTCCAACAAAGTGTTGGGCAGTCCATCCACGTTTCCCTGCCGGTCAACTACAGAGGGAAGCACGAAGAGGTCGCACCCACTGAAGAAGAGCGGCATCTTATCTCGCGTAACCCATCCAGGCATGATCACCGACTTCTCAACGCCAAGCTGTTGCACCAGAGACTTTAACCTGGGCATCAGGTCGCCTCCTCCTGCAAGGACAATTTTGGCGTTCGGGCGCTCACGTAGGATCGCGGGCACCGCCCTGATAAGGTATTCGAAGCCTTTCTTGTAGACCATGCGCCCGACCGCGAAAACAACCAATGAGTCGGCAGGCAGGCCCAGTTCTTCGCGCAGTAAAGGTCCTGCACCTTCGATGCGGGTGAACGTGCCGGGATCTACCCCGTAAGGCACGAGATGCGAGCGGGAGGCTGGCGCGCCTATGCGGATCGCTCTATGCAAAAGGTCGGCGCTAGGGGCGGTAATAGCGCTGGCGGCGCGGAAGCACCAGCGCGCCACTGCTGATACAGGCTTGCTCTGCTCGGCCACAAAGACATCAGAGCCATGCATACTTATCACTAAAGGCAAGCGTCTCATACGCGCAACAATCGCCGCCACCGGCCCGTTTGGAATTACCCAGTGGCCGTGCATAACGTCGAACTTAATTCTGCCTGTGAGCCGCCAGAGCGCCCACAAGCTGCTGAGGAAGACTACAGGCGTAAGCGGGTAAATAGCCCCTCTCACGCGGACGTCGGCCTCCATAGATTCGGCGTAGCCCCATATGTTTAGATGGCGGAATGGTATGTACTTGAAGAAGTGCAGGTGTACGCCCTTCTCTACGGGTGCGCGCTTCACGTCAGGGTGGTAAGGCGCGAGCACGTGAACCTCGTTGCCCGCCGCTGCGACGCTCATAGCTATGGACTCGACGAAAGGCGCCGTCACATCGCCCTCATACTTGGGATAAGATGAAGTGACCATACATATCTTCATGCCGCTATTGTAACATGATTGAGGATCAGGAGTTAGGAGTTTTTAGACCGAGCCTTGATCCCCAATCCCTGGCTACTCCTATCTTTTCTCGCTCAGCGGCGTTATTAACTGTGAGACGGCTTGATGAGTGCGCCCCTCGTCTTTCCGCCAAGGCCCACGGCCGATGCAGGCATAGCTTCTTACGAGGCCTTACCGCAACGGCATTCCCTGAGGTCATCTCGGCCTCAGGGAGGGCGTATCCCTCTCAGAGGCGCAAAGAGGTTAGCCATGCAAGTAAACTCCGATGCGTGCACCTGCGCTCAGGCGGCTGATGACCAGAGTGTTGGCAAGCTAAACACGGCTCTGTTGGCCCTTTCGGTTGTAAGTGTGATCATAGGTGGCTTCCTCGCTACACTCTCACGCTAACACCAACCCCTCCATCCTGCACCTTCTACACGAACCTCCACTCTGCCCCGGCATCTCTCAGGCACACCACGCCCACATCTTACTTTTCAGCGCCGGTGTCGATCCTTTGCACGCCCAAACTGAGCACAACTGAGCCGAACTTCTCCTCTTGCCTGTACGCCTCTTCAGGGGCCTCACCCTCGGTCAACTCTGTGGAGAGAGTCTCACTCTGGATGTAGCTGCCAAAGCCTGCCAGCGCACCGCGCACGATTCCGGAGGCTTCATCCCCATCGCTATTGTTCAGCTTGTAGTAAGTATAGATGCGGTCGCTTACATCGAAGTCCGCCGATTTGCGCATATCGTTGATCACGCGCACCAGGTCACGGGCCACCCCCTCTTGCAGTAGCGCGTCGTCAAGCTCGGTGTCAAGGGCGACCACCAGCCCGCCTTCCTGGGCGACAGCGAAACCCTCGCGCTCGCGTGTCTCCACAAGCAGCTCCCCCGGAAGCAGCTCAACAGGCTCCTCTTCGCCGTCCAGGTAAAGCTTCACAAGCTCCTCAGCTTCCACCTGGGCGGCTATCCCCGCAGGCTCACCCATAGAGAGGGCAGAACGTATCGCCCCCAGACGCTTGCCATACTTTGGACCCAGCAACGGCAAGTTAGGCTTTATCACATAGGTGATCAGGTCTCCTACCTGCGAGGTGATTACCATCCTCTTGACATTCAGCTCTTCCAGTACCTGCCCTTCAAGTCGCCGCAGCGCCTCGTCATCAACTTTGGAGGGGGCGCGCACCATTATCTCGCGTAGCGGTTGGCGCACTTTGATCCCTGCTTTGTTGCGCGCCGCACGGCCCAGGCTGATAACTCGCTGGGCGAGCGAGGTATCAGCGAGCAGGCGGTGGTCTATGAGCGATTCATCGGCCTGCGGGTAAGCGCAGTGATGCACGCTCTCAGGGTTCTGCGCTGCTGAATCCGCGTCAGACCTGACAAGGTTCTGGTAGATTTCCTCTGCCATGAAGGGCATTATCGGCGCGATCAGCTTGGATAGCGTCACGAGCACTTCATAGAGGGTGGAGTAAGCCGCCAGCTTGTCGCCGTCCGACTCGCTCTTCCAGAAGCGGCGGCGCGAGCGGCGCACATACCAGTTGGAGAGGTCGTCCACGAAAGTATCAATCTGCCTGGTGAGCGAGCCTACGTCGTAGCTGTCCATCTCGGTGCGGGCCAGCTTGATGAGCTCGTGCAGCCGCGCCACTATCCACCTGTCAAGCTCAGCGCGCTCGGCTACAGGTACGCTTTCCGCCCCTGGGTTATAGCCATCGAGGTTGGCATATATCACAAAGAAGCTGTAGGTATTCCACAGCGTCAGCAGATTGCGCCTGATCTCCTCGGCTACACCGTAGCCAAAGTTCATGTTCTGCGTAATGCTCGCGCCCGCATACATCCAGCGCATTACGTCAGCGCCCATCTTTTCTACTGCATCATCGAACCAGATGGCGTTGCCCCATGATTTGTGCATTGGCCGCCCACTCTCGTCGTGAACCTTCTCGTATGTGAGCACCTCCCGGTAAGGCGTTGTGTCCTCAAAGGTCACCGACATGAAGAGCATCGAGTAGAACCAGAGGCGTATCTGCTCTCGCATCTCAGTAACAAAATCTGCGGGGAACCACTTCTCCCAGTACTCCCTATTTTCAAGGTATCCCAACGTCGAGTAGGCCACAATGCCAGCGTCGAGCCAGGCGTCTCCCACCTCCGGGATGCGCTCTACTACCTCACCGCAGTGAGGGCATTTGATCTTTACTTCGTCCACCCAGGGCCGGTGCAGCTCAGGCAGCGCGTCTACCACTTCCGGGTTGATGGAGAGTTCGCGCAGTTGTCGCCGCGAGCCTACAACGGTAACTTCGCCGCAAGCGTCGCAAAGGTAAAAAGGGAGAACAAGACCCCAGAAACGCTTGCGTGAGATGTTCCAATCGCCCATGTTGGCGAGCCAGTTATCCATCCGCTTGCTTGCGTACTCCGGGATCCACGCCACCTCAGAGTTAGCCTTGATCATACGCGGGCGGATTTCGTCGGCGCTGATATACCACTCGGTAGCTACGCGGAAAACCAGTTCTGTATGGCAACGCCAACAAACAGGATAGCGATGGGTGTAATCAAGCAGGTTATAGAGTATGCCTTTTTCCTTCAGTTTATCAAAGACGATAGGGGCAACCTCTGTTACGTGGTGATTGGCAAAGTCTCCGTACTTTGGCCCGTAATTGCCCGCCTCATCTATAGGCGTCAGCACAGGAAGGGCATTTACTTTGCCCAGCTCGAAGTCCTCAGCGCCACAACCAGGTGCGATATGCACGATGCCTGTGCCTTCTTCGTCGCTAACCTCACCCCAACCGATGACCTGGTGCTCCATGCCGGCGGCGGCGGGCAGGTCGTCGAAAGGCCCTGAATAGGTGAGGCCAACAAGCTCGGAGCCTTTCACATTGCCAAGCTCTTGATAGTCGCCGACTAACCTGCCAAGGGTGCCACGCGAGAGATAATAAACGTCACCCCCCTGGCGCACGCGAGCGTATTCCAGATCGGGATGAACCGCCGCCGCGACATTAGCAGTGAGGGTCCACGGCGTGGTAGTCCAGACTAGCAGGCTTTCGCCTTCGTGCCCAGGCGTAGTTATGGGAAAGTTGACGAAGACCGAGCGGTGGGTCACTTCCTCGTAGCTATCCAACATCTCGTGCTGCGACAGCGACGTGCCGCAACGCCAGCACCAGGGCATAGAGCGCGTGCCACGATAAAGCCAGCCGTTCTCCTGGCACTTGCGCAGGAAGTACCAGATGTACTCGATGTTTGTGTCGGACATAGTGTAATAGGAATTATCCCAGTCCATCCACTGGCCCAGCCTCTCCGACTGGCGAGTGATTTCAGCGGCGTACTTTAGCACGCGCTCGCGACATGCCAAGGCAAAACGGTCCAGGCCAAAGGCTTCGATCTCACGCTTCGAGTTGAAGCCGAGGTCCTTCTCTACTTCCACTTCCACCCATAGTCCCTGGCAGTCAAAGCCGTTCTGGTATCTCTGGTCGTAGCCGAGCATGGCGTGATAGCGCTGGTATATGTCCTTGTAGGTCCTTCCCCAGCCGTGATGCACGCCCATTGGGTTGTTGGCGGTGATTGGCCCATCTATGAAAGACCAGGTTTTGTTGCCTTTATTCTTTGCTTGCAGCTTCTTAAAAGCGCCGGTCTCGCGCCAGAAGGCAAGAGTGGCGTTCTCCAACTGAGGAAAGTCGGGTTTGTTATCTACAGCTTTGAACATAGTTCACCTCATTACTCCTACCCAACCAGGGGCTACTAACAGCTAGTGCCCAAGTAGCCGTACGCTCTCTTCCCTGGGGTGCCAGGCGAGCATCCATTCACCGAACTGCCCTAGCAGGCTCATAGCCTGGTCGTGCCGCTTTTTTAGCCCTGAGTCTTTGACCTTGAAAGTGCCAAGTAGCTGGTTCACAACCAGGTCGCTGTCACTCTTTATGTCAAGCACCACCTGGCCTGGGCTTCTGTTAGTCACTGTCAACCGCTCAATGATGTACTGAAGACATGAAATAAGCGCCTCATATTCCGCCTGGTTGTTCGTGTAGTTGTCCCCAAACTCGACCCTCTTGACCACCGGCCTCCTGCCAGGCGACTGCACCAGATATGAGCCGTAACCCTGGCCCGGATTGCCTCTGCTGCCACCATCGAAGACCACATTCAGCTCCATCAACTCCCGCTGGTTATCCTCAGTTTCGTCCTCGGCATCAGATGCCTCCACCTCAGGCTCAGCCTCCGCAGCCGGAGCAGGCATGCGCTTCTCTGCTCGTGGGGTCTTCGGTAATTCAGAAGCACGCTTCATCAATGTGGAAATGTCGATGGGAGAGGCGCTATCGTCAGGAGCATCAGCAGACGCGTCATCAGCCGGAGCGTCCCGACCGGGTGTGCGGCGCTCCTCACGAACTACGTTCGCTTCAGATGTAGACTCCGCCTCCACCGGTGGAGCAGGCACGGGCGCAGCATGTGAAGCCCCTCGCGGCGGGGGTATGACCTTCTCCTGAGCTTTTTGCGCGGGCGCAGGCTCTATGCCAAGCGCTCTCGCGGAACGAACCAACAGTGGAGTAGAGACGAGCACCCGCAGTTGCTCTTCGCCTGTGTTCTTGAGAGCACAGGCCTCGTGGGGTGCGATATAGACGACGGAGTCGGCTCTGACCAGCGCTACTGCTCCGCCATCAGCCGCCGAAAGCTCCCCCGAACCCGCGATTACAAAGAGGATATGCTCCTCCCCGTAGCTGTGGAGCTTGACCTGCCCACCGGTTTCAACCTCTAGCAGGTCAACCGCCAGCAAGCTTTGAGCAGCATCACCCGCAGGGTATAGTTGCCTCGTCGAAGCGCCCTGCCCATCGCCACCAGTAGCTCTTATCGTAGATACGTTCCTTATCTCCATATCTCCATAACTCCTCACACTGTCAATGGCGCATAGAGCCCAACATCGTAGCGTACTCAATGCTGGCTGCGCATCTAGCGCGGGCGATTCAACCTTGCCCTACGACCAAAGGCTATCCATAAACAAAAACCCCGTCCTCATAGAGAAGGACGGGGTGTACACCCGCGGTACCACCTTCGTTGGCGCGTTGCGCCCACTCATGGGCCTATCAGCCCCGGCCCCTGTAACGTGGAGCGACTCCGACCGTACTTACTTGCGCTGATCAAATGAACCAGGGTGTTCAGCAGGTGGCTCAGGAACGATTTTCAGCGGGCCTGCCGGAGCCGGTTCCACCAGACCCGGCCTCTCTGTACCTTACAGCACGCGTACTCTTTCCATCTCAGCCTTTTCTCTATGCTAAACAAGTTTAGCACGCAACAGCGCCACTGTCAAGCGACTATGCCTCAGTAAATGTTCAGAGTAGGGGTGGAGCAATCTTCTTAGAGTAGCTGTGGAAGCGTACCCTCACACACCCTCACCCCATGCCCCTCTCCCTTCATGGGAGAGGGGGCTTTAATCACCCTTGTAACCCCGTCAGGGGCAGGCCCCTGTGCACTCAGCAGGAGCAAACCCCCTCCCCCTTCATGGGAGAGGGGGTTTGGGGGTGAGGGGAGGGACGCCCCTCCACCCTGAATCTGAACAGTTACATGCCTCAACAAGCTCAACTGTATCGGATTCAGCGACGGCGCTAGCGTCCATTGCCAGGAATGCTTCAACGACCTCCGGGTCGAAGTGCGTGCCTGCCAGGGAGCGGATGTGCTCGCGCACTTTTGCTTCCGGCCATGCGGGGCGATAAGGCCGGTCTGAGCAGAGGGCATCCCACACGTCAACCACAGCAAATATACGCGCGGCCAGTGGTATCTCCCTCCCACGCAGCCCGCGAGGGTAGCCACTGCCGTCCCACCACTCATGATGACAGTAAGGTATATCGAGCGCGGGATTCAGAAACTCGATTGGAGCCAGCAACTTGTGCGCGTACGAAGGGTGCCGCCGCATAATCTCGCGCTCTTCGTCAGTTAGAGGTCCCGGCTTCAGCAAAATCGAGTCGGGTATGCCCATCTTGCCTATATCGTGTAGCAGAGAACCCCAGCGTAAATGCACAAGGTCTTCCTCAGAGACGCCCATGATACGCGCCAGCTGCAAAGTCAGCCCAGTGACACGGCGGCTGTGCCCCTCGGTCTCTTTATCGCGCAAGTCGAGCGCGCGTGACCACCCCTCAAGGGTTGTGTCATAAGCCACGGCAAGGTCAAGGCCGAGACGCTCAAGCTCCTCGAAGAGGGTAGCATTATCCAGGGCGATTGCAGTTTGCCCCGCCAGCGCCTCAAGGAAATTACGCCATTCCTGATCCGGCTGTAAAGGCTCGCGGCTGAAGATTTCGAGCACACCTTTGACCTGACCTTTGGCAAGCAGGGGAACGGCATAGTAAGAGGTGAAGCCCTCGGCGGCAAGCAGTTCAGAGCGCATAAACTCATCCGAGGTGCGTAAGTCATCAAGGTGCAACATGCGGTGCTCAAGCGCCGCTCTCCCCGCCAGCCCTTCACCCAAAAAGAAGCGCGAAGAGGTAATTTCGTTGCTGCGAAAACCCCGACCCACCACATACTCCAGCATTTCGCTTCCCAAGCTCAGCAGCAAAACAGAGGCCGCATCCACCTGAAGTTGAGTAATTACTTGATCGAGAATCGTTTCGAGCGTGCCATGCAGGTCCGGGCTGGAAGTGATCGCTACATCTATACGACGTAGCGCAGCCAGCCTGTGTAGCTGGCGTTGGGCATGCTCTTCAGCCTGCTTGCGCTCCTCAATCTCTTGCTGCGCGGCCATAAAGAGCCGGGCATTTTCTACAGCGTTATGCGCTAACCGCCTGGAGGCATCGCGCACAATTGTAAAGAGGGAAGCATAAAGGGCAAGGAAGCCCACCAACAGCGTCAGCCAGACGAAGCGCCGCATGCTGTCAATGCGCGGCTGAAGAGCCGATAGATCGTTGTAGACTTCATAGGCCCCCTGAACTTGTTGACTACCCTGAAGCCTGAGTGGGATGTACATCTCTAGGAGCTTGTCGAATTTGCCACGTTCCTCAACGTTTTCTGCCGCTTGGAGGTCTGATATGCCCACCACCATTTTGCCCTGAAGCACAGATAGCAAATCGCCCTCTACGGGGAAGCGTTGCCCTACGAGCTTCTTGTCGTCGGAGTATTGCAAGAAGCCGTCGGGCTTCCATATCTTGATACGGACAATATGCGCGCGCAACAGGTCACGCTTGACGAGCGTATCAATTTGATTGAGCCGGAATGCGCTGAGGGGCGCTGCAAGGTCTGCTGGGGTGAGATAGGGATCGAGGATGTTAGCCACATCGCTCGCGGCATTATCAGCTTCTTGCTGTATGGCATTCTGCTCCAACTCGGCTTCGATGCCCCAACCCAAAACGCCCCCTATGGTTGCGACCAGGAGCAGGCTCACCAGGGAGAATTTAGCTAGCAGGTTCAGCTTCATTTTGTTCTGCGGTTGAAAGCAGTTGGCTACTCCCGAAGATTTCGCATCGTAAGGCACCGGCTGCTATAGCCGGTGATAGAGTAAATGTGTTACATTCAGCCACTCCGGTAGAAGGTGAAACTTATGTAGCTGACCTGAAAACAAATTTTCATCCTGACTGGTGAGGCGCAGCCTCATGATTGACTGTTCAGAGTAAGCGCGGACTAACAGAGCGCACTACCCCTTACTGTCCATGCCTGGCGCGCCTACGAAAGTGCCACCGTATCCCCCACTGCTGTGCCACTCCCTCCGATAGCGCCTTCGGGCAGCTCAACTGCCATGCGTGCGCCTTTCACGATGCGCCCTACGCGCCAGGGCTTTATACCCTTGTACATAAAGAGCACTTTCCCCTCTTTGTCAAGAAAGAGGATATCGAGGGGGTAGCGCATGAAAAACATATGGATTGAGTTACATGGCTCAATGACAAGTCCGCCGCCGCTCGCCAGGGGCGAAGTGAACATCAGTCCACGCCCTCTTGCTACAAAGGTAGAGGCTCTGACGGCATCGGCAGCCAGCGAAGTTCCGCGTGTTGTGTTATATATGAGCATAGAGTGGTAGGGCTATCCCGTCGTGGGCAGCGGCGACGCTAGATGGCGCCCGTAGTGACCTGGCCTGCTAACCTCCGAAGCCATTCATGATCTTGGGAACTGCCGGGCCGAGGATGACGATGTAGGTGGCGGGGAAAATGAGGAATACCATTGGTATCATCATCAAAATAGGAGCCTTGTGAGCTTTCTCCTCGGCACGCTGGCGGCGGCGTATACGCATCTGCTCGCTCTGAATCCGCAGCACTTTGGAGATTGACACGCCAAGTTGGTCGGCCTGGATGATAGAAGCCACGAAGGTGCTCAGGTCAGAAACACCAGTTCGCACCACCATCTCCCGCAAGGCATCACGCTTTGCTTTGCCGACACGCATCTCAGAGATCGCACGCTGGAACTCGTTGGCAAGCGCATTGTCCCACTTATCTGCCACACGCTGCATCGCGCCATCGAAGGCAAGGCCCGCCTCCACGCTGATCGTCATAAGGTCAATTGCGTCAGGAAGGGTCTTGAGGATAATACTGGCGCGCTTCTTAATGCGGCCCCGCAGCCAGAAGACAGGCAGAAGATATCCGGCGAGTGCCGAGATCGCGCTGTAGAGTACGAGGCTCATAAGCGCCGCGCCCGTCAACAGGCAGATCCCAAGCGCGACACCACCTAGAAGTAGAGCACCGACGATGCGCACCCCTGTGAACTCGGCAACACCCATGTTATAAGGGTTGCCTGCCAGCACCATTTGCTGCTGCATCTTCTCCAGGCCTGCGGAGGGGGTGAGCTTACCAAAAGTACGGGTTACGCCTGCGATGATCGGCTTGACAACGCGCTCAGTAAAAGGCTGCTCCAGCTCTATTTCTTCAAGGGTACGCGTACGCTCGGCAAATTGTGTCAGGCGTGATTCGATTGACACAGCATTGCGGCGAGGCATAGCCATCTTCGCAAAGAGGGCGAATACGCCAACAGCCAGAATAGCCGGTATAAGAATAAAGATAGGGTTCACTGCTTTTTCCCTCTCCGACTTCGGAATCGCGAATCAAAGTCAAGTAAGCTGTAGTTCGCAACTTCGTCCAAGGCGGCTAGACTTCTATATTGACTATCTTCCGTATTACCATGAAACCAGCAAAAACCATTACGCCACCGCAAATCGGTAGGACAATCCAGGGAAACGCCCATAATGTTGACATGTAGGCAGGGTTGATTATGGTGACTACGAGGCCAATGAAGATCGGTAGTGCAGTTATGATGTAGCCTGAAATGCGGCCTTGCGCTGTTAGCACGCCAATCTCGCCTTTGATACGCACACGCTCACGTATAGTGTGTGAAATCGTATCGAGGATCTGCGCCAGGTTGCCACCGACTTCGTACTGGATGTTTATAGCTGTGATCAACAGGTCAAGGTCGTCGGAAGGCATGCGACGATAGAGGTTGTTCAGCGCGTCCTGCACTGTGAGGCCGAGGCCAACTTCGCGAACCACGCGCTTGAACTCGGCTCCGATTGGGTCGGGCGATTCTTTGGAGACCAGCTCCATTGACTGGAGCATCGAGTAGCCGGAGCGCAGCGAGTTGGCAAGGAGCCCAATTGTATCGCCTAACTGCTCGTTGAAGGCCTTGAGGCGCTTTGAAATGCGGAACTTTATATACCACTCAGGGGCAAAGAAGCCTACTGCCATACCGCCCAGGCTGAAGAGCATCTGTTGTACTGCCGCGCCACGACCAAGATAGAAGCCGAGAGCGAAGCCTACGAAGAGGCCTGCCCCTTTCACAAGGAAGAACTCAAAGAGGGTCAGCTTGAGGTCCGCCTGCGCGAGCTTACGCTGTATGGAGCGACCCGCCGTCTTTTGGCTGGCGGCTTTATCAACCCTGACCGCAAGCTGGCTTTCGCCGAGGCCGAGGCTGAACTGCTTCTTCTCACCCTTTTTCTTTA